>JBDSKY010000418.1:0-3682 GCA_039916675.1 Bdellovibrionia bacterium | reverse complement strand
CGGACTTGCGCCCGCACTTTTTTTACCATAATTGAGACGTTTCCTTAATCTAAAACGAGTAAGATACTTGAAGCGACATTTCCTTGGTTGCGGTTGGCAAGAGCGAAATCTTAACCTTTCCGCTCTCGGTCCTATGCATCAGGGTGGGAAGTACATATCCTGAAAAAAATCCCACCAACCCCCCTACCAATACATCAGATAAATAGTGCCGTTCTGCAACTACTCGAAGAAGTCCCACACCAGTAGCCGCAGCAAGAGCGCCTCCACAGACCAGGCCTTGAGCTAGGGGATCCTCTATCAAATTTAAACTCTCATTATGTCGACAGACGAGCCCAGCCGCAGTAAAGGCCATCGCGGAATGACCGGAAAAGAAGCTATTATATCCTTCAGCAGTTCCACAATCGGGATAATATCCAGGATTATTCTGGGAACATTCCAATTGGCCTGGTCTAGACCTATTGGCGATACTAATAGTAGTTCTTTGGAGAAATACTGAAAAAGCATAAGACTGTAACGAAATTACAATGATTCGCCAGGCCCCTGTTGGATCAGAATAAGTCAGATTAGAAAGAATTCCGGCATTGAGTATGATTGGGGCACTTAACAAACCTACCAAACCAATGTCACTTAAATGAGAGGCTTGTTCACGGGCACTCAGAGTGGGCCCTTTCAATCCATTCCGAACAGAATCATCGAAAAGAATCCCACCCCGCCAATTTCCAAAGGGAGCAAAAGCAGTCCCATTGGTCAAAAGAGCACCCCCTAAAAATCCACCCAACCAGAGGTAGTCTTCATTAGTGAGAGGTGCCCATCGATTTGGCTCGGCAGCAGTGGCATCCTTAAATACAAATATCGGCTGGAAGCATGTGCAAATCAGAAAGATCGAAAAAACGGCTTTCAGCCTCATGGTAAAATAATCTGACTTTCTGGCACTTGAATAGAAGTAAGAGCTCCTGAGTTTTCGGAGTTAAGCGCCCAAGCGGGCTGTAACAAAATAAATAAGAGCCTGAGGCCTAATACCATTAAATTCCTATCGGCGAAGTGATTTGGTAAATTGAGTTACTGCTTTAGAACAAGGCGCGTCAAAGATTGAGTTTTTGACGGTAGCTATAGTTGTCGACGTACAGAGTTACCTTGCACCTTCCGCAACGCTAGCGAAAACCGGGATAGGGCTTGACAAAGGCATGACAAAGTTAGAAATATTCGCCAGCAGTGTGTGACAGTACGTTCGACAATAGTTTTCATACTTTGTAATTTACGAATGAAGTCACTTCGACAATTTAATTTTTAATAATTTGGATTTTATTGCTATGGAACATAAAGACTTGCAGCTGATTGACAAAAAACACCACATCCATCCCTTCACTAATCACGGCGATTTGCATGCCCAAGGCACTCACATTATTGAGTCTGCTAAAGGTATCTATATTACCGATGATAAAGGCCGCAAACTCTTAGATGGGCTAGCAGGTCTGTGGTGTGTCAACGTTGGATACGGACGTCAAGAAATTACGGATGCAGTTTGTAAGCAAATGCAGAAGCTAGCATATTATCCTTCGTTCTTTAATAGTACGACTGAACCCACGATTCAACTGGCTCAGCGAATTGCGAAGCTAGCTCCTGAAGCTATCACGCATGTGTTTTTCAGCAACTCTGGATCTGAAGCCAATGAGACAGCTCTTAAGCTGATTCGCGCCTACCACAAGCTTAAGGGAAATTCCGGCAAACATAAAATTCTCACTCTCAACAATTCCTATCATGGAGTCCTTTTAGCTACTACAAGCATGACTCAACTTCCGAGCTGCCAAACTCCGTTCGATCTACCTTTGCCTGGATTTGTGAAAATACCTGGGCCTTACACTTACGGAGCAAACACAAAGCTCAGCCCCGTGGAATATGGCCAATGGTGTATTCAGGAAACAGAGAGAATTATTGCCCAAGAAGGCCCAAGCACAATTGCAGCATTATTTGTCGAACCGGTTCAAGGTGCGGGTGGCGTGATTATTCCGCCTGAAGGTTACTTAACTGCTTTGCGCCAACTCTGCCGTAAACACCGCATTCTTTTTGTAGCTGACGAAGTCATCACAGGATTCGGTAGACTGGGGAATTGGTTTGCCTCCAATCTCTGGGATTTAGATCCCGATTTCATGACCACTGCCAAGGGTCTTACTAGCGGATACATTCCCTTAGGAGCTACCCTGGTTCGAGATGAAATTGCAGAAACATTGACTCAGAACGGCTATTACCTTGCCCATGGCTCTACTTACAGTGGACATCCTACAGCTTGCGCGGCCGGCTTGGCTAATTTAGATATTTTAGAAAAAGAAAATCTGATCCCAAGAACCCGCACCACGACAGGCCCTTACTTTCAGAAAAAAATTCGTGAACTTGCTGAACATCCGGCCGTCGGCGAAGCGCGAGGTTTCGGGCTCATTGGTGCATTTGAATTACTGCCTAAAGGAGGTAAAGCAAAATTGAATCCTAATATGCCTCTAGGTCCAAAAGCAGCCAAAATTGCGCGCGAAGAAGGACTCATTGCCCGAGGTATTCGGGATATCATGGCTCTTTCCCCTGCCTTAATCATTGAAGAAGCTGAAATAGACCAGTTATTCTTGGCCGTACGCAAGACTCTGGATCGGCTATGGGATTAATTTCAAATGAAAATAGAACATCTGTCCTCCGACCTTGCACCTGGAGATTCTAGCTCGGGTTCTTTCGATTGGTCCAAATACGAAGTCAGAAGAATTTCATCTGCCCAAGATCCCCTTTTTGAGGTGGTTTATAAAAAGCTCTGGGAGGAATTCGGCGCAAAAGGTGAAATTGAAGAAAAGTCAATTCTCTTGCAACGTCTTCAGTGGGACCCTTCTCAATTCAAATCAGATTATTCTCTAAAATACGAAATCATTGTAGCCACTCAAGACGGAAAATTTGCGGCAGTCCGTGATTCTTCCGTCATTATCCGCCGAGGCGCCACTCCTCGCGCTATTGTACATCTCTCCCATGCATTGATTGACCCCGCCCATCGGGGATCGGGAATGGCGGGATGGCTTCGGACTTGGCCAATTCAAACCGTTCGATCCTGCTTTTTAGCCGTGGGATTACCTAGTGATACGCCTATTACCCTAGTTGCTGAAATGGAACCTCACCTATCAAAAAACATTCACGACAAAGGCGCTCGCTTTAAATCGTATCGGCGTGCCGGTTATAAAATGATCGATCCGACGCAAGTTCCCTACCTTCAACCTGATTTCAGAAGTCCTGACATCATCGACAAGAACGGGGGACCTCGACCTATTCTCCTCCAATTGGTAATGCGGCGAATTGGGAAAGAAAGTGAAAATACTCTATCTGGATCTGAAGTAAGGGAAACTGTTTCGGCCCTTTATCAAATGTACGGTACCCATTTCAGGCCCAAAGATATGCTGCCGCTTTGGGAACAACTTAGAAACTACTATCCTTCGGATGAGACACGAGTGAATTTAATTGAACCGGGAGTGGGGCCGACGAGAGATGGTCATGGGAATTTCCCCACATGATCAGGGCATTCTACCACCCTGGCTTCGCCGCTCCCCTTGGGCATCACAAAATGCCAATTCAAAAATTTGGTATGGTGGCGCAGGCTTTGAAGGGAGATCCGGCAATCGAACTGAGCGAGCCTCCGCCTGTCTCGCTGGACGACCTC
>JBDSKY010000417.1:0-7834 GCA_039916675.1 Bdellovibrionia bacterium | reverse complement strand
TGCCAGGATTGCTCTTGGGTCTAGTCGCTCTTTTTCCACATACTAATACCGGATTAGAACTTGCCGCAATTATCATGATTTTTACCGGCCAAGTTTGGAATATGACGTTTAGTTATTATTCATCCTTGAAGTCAGTGCCTACTGACTTTCGTGAAGCTTCGACCATCATTGGCCTGAACTGGCGCCAAAGGCTAAGGGGAGTAGAGTTACCTTTTTCTGCTGTGAATTTAGCTTGGAATAGTTTGTTGTCGATGGCCGGAGGTTGGTTTTTCCTCATTCCCTGTGAAGCCATAACCTTAGGAGATAAAGAATATCGGCTCCCTGGTATTGGGGCCTATATGGACGTCGCTGTTAAAAAGGGAGACTACCAGGCAGTGGCGATGGCCGTAGTAGCCATGGTGTTATTAATTGTACTCATGGATTTTGTCATTTGGCGCCCCATACTTTCCTGGGTTCAAAAGTTTCGGCTTGAGGATATTCCTGGAATTACCACTACCGAACCTTTGATGAAGCTATGGATTAGTGAATCTAAAATTGTTCGCTGGGTAAAACTCCATTACCGAGATCGAGTAGCCAGGCGTCAATCTAAAGCCGAGCGAGCTCTAAGATCAGGCAAGAAACGGAAAATGCCATCAGTTTCCTCAGCGACGCACCCCTTTCTTTTATTTCTGGGCCGATTAGGACGAATCGTATTTTCACCAGGAAACTTAAAATTAATTGGCATATTAGGATCGTTGGCGGCTCTCTGTTTCATCCTTTATGGGTCTTTTAAATTGCTTTTAGTTTTACGTACGATTTCTGTTTATACGTGGCTGGGCTTGATTAGAGACATGATCTGGACTTTTTTAAGAGTGGTTTTTGCACTGACAGTGAGTACTCTTTGGGCAGTTCCCTTTGGGATATGGTTGGGCACTTCACCTAAAAGAATTAAAATCGCACAGCCTATCATTCAAGTTTTAGCTTCCTTTCCTGCTCCAATGCTCTATCCACTCGCGTTAGGAGTCCTGTTCTCTATTGGAATTAGTTTTGACTGGGCTGCGATGTTCCTTATGTTATTGGGTGTACAATGGTACGTCCTGTTTAATGTATTGGCAGGTGCTCTCAGGATTCACAAAGAATTAGGTTATGCACTTGAATTGATGGAAACATCTACCTGGGATAAATGGAAAACTCTTTACTTACCCAGTGTGTTCCCGGCCCTTGTTACTGGCTGGGTTACTGCAGCCGGAGGAGCCTGGAATGCCAGTGTGGTGGCTGAATATTTGTTTTATAAAGGAAAAATTTTAAAAACCGGAGGACTTGGGGCAACTTTGAGTGTTGCGACCGCCGAAGAGAATTTTACCTTATTTGCCGCCAGCTTAACGCTTATGATCTTCAGTGTGATCATTTTAAATCGTTTGGTTTGGTCTAAGCTCTATAATTTGGCGCAAAATCGTTTCAGAATGGAGGTTTAATATGCCAGATAAAAGTCCGTGGATTGAGTTAAAAAATGTGTCTAAAAACTTCACGCTTGAATCAGGTACAGAATTAAAAGTCCTAAACGAAGTTAATTTTTCAGTTGAAGAAGATGAATTTGTTGCCTTATTGGGACCTTCGGGGTCGGGCAAATCAACCTGCTTGCGTATTATGAGCGGCCTAGTTGAAGCTACAAGTGGCGAGGTTTTAGCTCGTCAGAAGCCTCTGCATGGAACGAATTTAGATGTCGCACTTGTTTTTCAGTCCTTTGCTTTGTTTCCTTGGGAGACAGTTTATTCGAATATAGCTTTGGCCTTAAAGCCTATGAATCTAAATGTCGCTGATACACGGGCGAAAGTTAAAAAGGCGATCGATCTCGTGGGCCTCGAAGGATTTGAAGAAGCTTACCCCCGGGAGCTTTCTGGCGGGATGAAGCAAAGAGTGGGTATTGCGAGAGCTTTAGTCATGGAGCGTCCCATGATTTTTTTAGATGAACCCTTCAGCGCTCTCGATGTGTTGACTGCTGACACTTTACGAGCTGAAATGGTGAAAATTTTTCTCAGTAAAAAAACCGCCACTCGCTCTATGGTTTTAGTGACCCATAATATTCAAGAAGCCGTATTGATGGCTAAAAGAATTTTAGTCATGGGCATCAACCCAGGCCATATTCGAAGGCAAATTGTAAATGATCTGCCTTATCCAAGAGACGACCAATCCCCTGCATTTCAGCGAATGGTGTCCCAAATCCACGCGTTAATTACGGAGATGTTTATGCCAGACACTCCTTCCCCAGCAGAGCCGTCAGTCCTTCCCAAAATGCAAAGGAAGGAGCCTCCCATAGAGACATTACCTAATGTTCAAATTGTAGAAATGATCGGTTTATTGGAAGCTATTGCCGACGAAGGTGGTGCAGCTGATATCTTCGAACTGGCTCACGGCACTGGCAAAGACTTCGGTCGAACCCTCTACTTAGCCAAAGCTGCAGAGTTACTGGAATTGGTAGATACACCGAAGCAAAATGTCATCCTAACTTCCCTGGGGAAGCACTTTGTGGCGGGTGACATCAATGTCAGAAAGCGAATGTTGCATGAACTATTTGCTTCCCTGCGGATCGTTAAAATGACCTCCAATCTCCTCAGACGAGATGAAAGCCTTCGTCTCCCGGTTGAAGAACTGACAGAGAGGGTAGGGGAGTGGCTGCCCAATGAAAATCCGCATCAAATTGTGGAAGCCCTGGTTTCCTGGGGGCGTTTCGCTGAATATTTCGGTTACAACGATGATACTAAGGAAGTGTACTTAGACGTCGGCCAAGAGACTGCCTAAAACTCGTGAAAAATTATATTACTGCACAAGGTTTTGAGGGGCTGAAAACAGAAATCCGGAAATTATTGAACGAAGATCGACCCGAACTAGTCAAGGTGATCTCGTGGGCTGCGTCCAATGGTGATCGCTCTGAGAATGGGGATTATATCTATGGAAAACGCAAGCTTAGAGAAATCGATCGCAGAATCCGTTTTCTTTCTAAAAGGCTTGAAGCTGCTGAAATTGTAGATTGTGCAAAACAAGATCGTAGCCGGGTCCTATTTGGTGCCAAGGTAGTCGTCTTGGATGAAGACGAGAAAAAACGCACCTACCGAATCGTGGGCGAAGATGAAATCGACGCGAAAAACGGAATGGTGAGCTGGGTATCGCCGATTGCCAAAGCCCTATTGAATTCACGGGTTGGGGATGTTGTTTCGCTGGTGAGTCCCCAAGGGCTAGTGGAATTAGAGATTGTTCAGATAGATTACTAGTTAATTCATTATTATTATGTATTAATTATTTATTTTAACTCCTTGTAATTACATCGAAATAATCGGTTTCCTGGAATTAGTTCATATTTAATATTTACAAATATATAAATAACTGATATAAACACTCAGCTATGAGTATGAAAAAAACAAATCCAAGAAATTATTTTTTACCCCTTCTGAGAGTATTGAACCTCGCGATTATTTCCGAATCCGGGGCTGCAGATTCTGCAGGTCGAGAAAACAGCAGAAGCTCTTCGTTTAAATCCAGTTTTGTAATTTTTAAGGACGCGGTCAAGGGCCGCATTAAAAAAATCTTTAAAAAGAAGAGTCTACAGCCAGTTGCGAGTCCTTCAATAAGTCCAACCTCCGTTATTACAATGAATCCATCCATTGAAATTACTGACTTTGGAAGCCCCACTAGTTCTCTACCTCCACAACAAGTGACTGTAAGCGAGCTTTTTGGCGAAATTTCTATAAGCCATGATGATTTTGAAGGATGGAAACCTACGGGTCTAGGCCTTGGCCAAATTGCTGGCTGGGCACGGTCACAGCATCGCCAGGAAAAACTAATCGAAATAGCTCGAGCAGATTATGAAATTAACCTTACTCGGGTGAATGAAAATCCTATTGTACTCAATGAAGAAAACGCCAGTTTTTTTGAGAACAAGGATCTAGACAAAAATAATACGGATCTGGATAAAAGGGACATTAAGGATTTACCTTATGATGGTACCTGGGCAGGATTTAAATATATTTTCTACCCTCACACGGTTGTAGATTCAGATGAAATTTCTGATGATGATCAACCCATTTCTTTCTATCTTATGAAAAAGATTTCAAGTCATCCCCAGGATATGAATTTCTCCAAGGGCAAAGAATCTCTTCATTTGGGTGAAGATCTTTATCATAGTGCAATAGTTGAACGGTCAAAAGGCAATATTCCTGCAGCTATCGTGTGGTTTGAGAAGGCCGCAGCAGAAGGAAACTCTCGAGCTAATCTACTGCTTTCTCAGTTCTATTTGGATGGTAACGGAGTTGAAAAGGATGAAGAGCAAGGTATGAAGTACCTTTCTCTGGCCGCAGTTGAAGGCAACTCAGAAGCCCAATATCAAATGGCACTTCTCAATTACTTTACCTTTCCTTCGACTGAAGAGAGTCTTGCAACGGCTATAGAGTGGCTTTTGAAAGCAAATGCACAAGGTCATCTTAGAGCTAGATTTTATCTCGCTGGACTTTATGCAGACGGTAAAGGATTAGTTGAAAACACTGAACTAGCCAAAGAACTCTTTAGCCAGGTAGCAAAGGCGTCTAAGGATGGTTCAGTTTTGGAACTCCGTGCTCAGATTCGCTTTGATGATTTGAACGAAGACTATGGATCCCAGCTCAGAAATCAGGTGGAACTTCAAAGTCTGGCCAATGGGGGAATGCCAAATGCGATGGCGGCCTTATCTGTACTAACGTTTGATGGACAAGCGAACCTGCCGGGACCTGTTATTATAAATTTCTTGAAACGAGCTGCAGCAGCCGGAAATCACGAAGCCATAATCATGTTGAAACGAACAGGTATAGAGCAATAATTCAGTGCGAAAGGCTTGAATCTAAAGGTTAAATTGCTGGAGTAAAGATTTTTAGCTCAGTGACCGATACGTAAGGAAGTGAAACGGGAAACTGGCTTATGACTTGGTTTGGCAAACTTATGCCTGAAAACCTAATGAATGCGAATCCTCTTGTAAAAGAGCGTGCGAAGTTCCTATTCGTCGAAGGTAAGTTAAAGATCTACCGCCAGACCGATAGACTCTTTGCGGGACTTATGGTCTTTCAATGGCTCCTAGGAATTAGTTTTAGCCTCCTTCTCTCTCCTAAAAGTTGGGCTGGTGCTACCAGCGTCCTTCATTTTCATGTTTGGGCAGCAATCCTATTAGGGGGAACTATCGTCAGTCTTCCCATTGGTCTTGCACTTGCTTATCCTGGACGGACTATCACTCGACATATCATTGCAGGTTCTCAAATGTTGATGTCGGCTCTCCTGATTCATCTGAGCGGGGGAAGAATTGAAACTCACTTTCATATATTTGGTTCTCTCGCTTTTTTAGCATTTTATAGAGATTCTCCTGTCTTGATTACCGGCTCTATCGTAGTAGCGCTTGATCATTACTTGAGAGGTATTTTTTGGCCGCAGTCTGTTTTCGGAGTTTTAAACGTTGACTCCTGGCGCTGGCTCGAACATGCCGCTTGGGTAGTTTTTGAAGATATATTCCTCATCTATTCCTGCCTTCGTGGCAATTATGAACTTCGAGAAATCGCTGTTCGACAAGCCGAGCTGGAAACTGCAAATGATGACCTCGAACGCTTTGCCGCAATCGCAGCGCATGATTTACGATCTCCCATTGCAACTATCTCGAGCACTGTAGAGGCCATCAGGGACAACATACAAGAGCCCAGTGCGGAGGTTGAACATTTTTTTAGTTTTGTAAACACAGCTACTGAAAATATGCTTTCTTTAATCGAGAAGCTATTGACCTATGCAAGCATAGGCAAATCAGAACACAATATTGAAAATGTAGATCTTAACAAAGTTGTTGAGGATGTGCTCGCGAACTTGGGCAAAGCCATCTCTGACTCTCATGCCAAAATCATCTTTCAAAATTTACCGACTATAAAAGGTGATGCGTTAATTGTAGGTCAACTGTTTCAAAATCTGATTTCCAACAGCATTAAATTTAGAGATGCTAGGACTCCTATAATTGAGATTCGGTTAGAAAAAGAGAATGAGCGGGAATATTTGTTAAGCCTGAAGGACAATGGCATTGGTTTTAAAAGCAAACAGGCAGAGATAATTTTCGAGCCTTTTAAACGCCTTGAAAGTGCTCGCAAATATGAAGGGTCCGGCCTGGGTCTTTCCACTGCCAAGAGAGTAGTGGAAATGTTGGGTGGAAGAATTTGGGCTGAAAGCGAAGAAGGTAAAGGAACAAAATTCTTTTTTACGGTCTCGAAGTAGAGCAACTTCAGCATCCGGACAGTCCCAAAGTCGGGAGTATTAGTCGCTTGTCTCTTGGGTTGAATCTTTTTTCGTTTCGATTTTCAGCTCGATATGAAGGCAATTGAGCTGATCAATCAGATGGAGGATTATGGGGATCGCTTCCTGATTTACCCCAAAATCTTGCTGGAGTTGCCAGATCAAACGAGCGCGAGCAATATCTTCTTCATCAAGGATCTGATGTGTGTGATCGACAGGGTGGATCCATTGCCATTCAATAAAATGTAGAAGAGACTCAAGATCTATCCCGGATTGTTGAGCTGCTTCTTGAAGTGGGCGACGTTTTTGGAGTTTCATGATTCCACCCGTGGATTGTAAGAATATTTTCCTTCCCAAGCACGAACCGCTTCCTGCAGTTCAGGATTTATTTGCTTAGGGAGGACTACCTTCAAAACTACTATCTGATCGCCTGGGTCTTTCGCTGATGCAACGCCTTTTCCTCGAATGCGGAGGCGGCTACCTGTACTTACTCCAGGTGGAACCTTGAGAATGACCGATCCGTCAAGGGTCGGGACCTGTACCTCAGCTCCTAGAATACCTTCGATAAAACTTATGGGAAGGTCGGATTCTACATTATTATCTATACGCCTAAATCCTGCTAAAGGCCGCACCGTAACTTCAATGTATGCATCCCCAGAGGGACCCTTTCCTGCGCTAGGGCCACCCTGGCCGCGGAAGCGAAGTCTTTTACCTGTATCAATTCCTGGTGGAATCTTAATCTGCAGTTTTTTTCCGGTGGGGAGAGTGATTTCTCGGTCGGCACCGAGTATCGAGTCTTTAAAATCAACTTCCATTTGGTAGAGTTGATCTTCGCCAGGAATGTCTCCTCCTTGGGGGCGAGATGGCCCGCGACGTCCTGTCTGACGAAAGAGGTTTTCAAAGATGTCTCCCATTCCTACATCTTCGCCAAAGGAATGAGAATAGCGACCTCCATCTTGCTGGGTGTTATAATAGAATGGGCCTGTGCGTTGCGAGGAACGGGCCTGTTGTTGATACTGCTGTTGCTGTTCCTGCATCTGTTCGGGCGTTTCACCACGATCGAACTTGCCCCTCGATTCCGGGGTGCCAAGAAGTTCATAGGCCGCCGCGACGTCTTTAAATTTCTTTTCTGCTTCCTTATTGCCAGGATTGAGATCAGGGTGATATTTTTTTGCCATAGCGCGGTAGGCATTTTTAATGTCTTCTTGGGTAGCCTGCTTAGTAAGTCCAAGCGTTTGGTAGGGGTCCTTCATAAGACGCGACACTAGGAAAAAGTAGCGGAGGAGTCAAGAGATCGATGGAAATTCAATCATTGAAACATCAGCAAATGATGAAAAAAGGGGTAGGGGTACGAGTTCGTATCGCTCAGAGTCGCAGTGATCAAATCGTGGAAGGCTTAATTCGCGTTCAGTCGTGGAACAAGAAAGAGCGTTTAATTCGAGCCTTCAAGTTTGGGGGCTTGTGCTGGGTCGCTGCCGGTCTGAGTGTTTTTATTCCACTATTACATTTTATACTTGTACCTGGATTTTTTATAGCGGGTCCTATCTTGGCATATTTTATACTTGGGCAG
>JBDSKY010000416.1:0-5450 GCA_039916675.1 Bdellovibrionia bacterium | reverse complement strand
AGCAGGTATTACTATTTTGATCAAACCCGAAGTGCTAGGTCATTACGCTCAAAGTTGTAAGAAAAAGGAAACACCGTTCTGTGTCAGTTGGCTTAGAAAATTGACAACTATTTTCTCAAGGCAACATGCTGCTACCCAGGCTATCTTAGAGGCGTTCCCCCTCCCTCCGGAAAAACATCACTCCTACCGAAGCCAGGGCCGCTTCTCCTCTACCTATAAATCTCAGGACTTGGACTCTATTGCTTTTGAGTCCGCCATGAAATTATACCTTGAAGACAAATTTAAAGAGGCGTCCAAAGCATTTGAACAACTTTTGTCTGATTACCCTCGAACTGCTTTTAGGGGAAGGGCAAGGTACTGGATGGCTCAAGCTGTTGCTCATTCTGAAGGAAATGAGAAAGCTCACAAACTTTTCTTGGATTTGCAGCAGGAGTTTCCGCTTACTTATTATGGTCTCCTTGCTTCTCGCGAAACTGGAATTCCGGTTGATTCCTCAATCAACGCTAATCTTCCCCTCGCTGAAGATAAAGAGCCCTCGCTCTTGCCCCAGGAGCTTTTCCATTTAAAAAGGGCTGAAAACTTTATTGCCGAGAAGGCCAACGAATTAGCTGCCTTTGAACTTCGAGAGTTCAGACCACGTGATTCACTCTCTAATAATTTTTTAGTTTATCTGGCGATGCTAACTCATAAGGCCCGTTGTTACAGTTTGCTTTTTACGGTTCTGGGTGAGCTGATACAAAGAGGTTCTGAAGGGGTTTTGTCAGCCTATGGCTTACACTTAATATTTCCCACCGATTATTTTGATATTATCTCCAAAAGCACAGATGCATCTCAACTTGAGCCCCTATTAGTGATGAGCCTCATTAAGCAAGAATCATCTTTTGATAAAACCGCAAATTCTCCAGCGGGCGCCATGGGATTAATGCAAATTATGCCTTTCACTGCGCTTGATACAGATCCAAAAGTTGTTCTGTCGGAACTCTTGGATGCAAATGAAAACATCCGAGTCGGAGTTAAATATTTTAATAAACTCCTCAATCGATACAAAGGGAATATCGTTTACGCCTTAGGTGCCTACAATGCTGGGCCTACTACAATGGATCGCTGGATTAAAGCTGCGCCTTCGAAACATGGGATGGCCGAATTCATCGAATCCATTACCTATCGTGAAACGCGAGAGTACGTCGCCTCCATCATTCGCAACCACTTTTGGTACTCAAGGCAGTTTAAAGGCGTTGGCACCTTCGATATCAACTATTTCTGGAAGACACCAACCACTGAGCCGGTAAAAGGAACTTAAGACGAGAATCTAAAGTGCATAATGTCACCGTCGCGAACTACGTACTCTTTACCTTCAAGCCGCATAGCGCCCGCATCACGGATTGCAGACTCACTCTTGTGCTTCATTAAATCATTGAAGTGGTAAACTTCCGCTTTGATGAATCCTTTTTCAAAATCCGTGTGGATCACACCTGCAGCTTGTGGAGCTTTTGATCCTTTTTGAATGGTCCAAGCTCTGACTTCAGTTTCTCCGGCAGTGAAATAAGTCTCGAGGCCCAAGAGTTGATAACCTGCTCGAATTACACGGTTCAAACCCGGCTCCTCCATCCCCATGTCCTTTAAAAAGGAGACTTTCTCTTCTTCAGAAAGTTCTGCAATTTCGGATTCGATTTTTCCGCAAATCTGAACAACAGGGCTTCCTTCTATTTTTGCATGCTCAATCACTTTTTTAACGTAAGGATTAGGCTCTGAATTACCGATGTCATTGTCATCAACATTAGCCACATACATTACTTTTTTAGCGGTAATAAGATGAAAGTCATAGATTAACGCTGACTGCTCTTCTGTCAAATTAAGCGACCGCACAGGCCTTCCAGATTCAAGTGCTGCTCTTACTGGCTCTAAGACGACCATAACAGCTCCAGCTTTTTTATCTGTGCCGGTTCGAGCTGCTTTCTGCATGGCATTATATCTCTTATTTACAGTGTCCAAATCTGCGAAGATGAGTTCAGTGTCGATTACTGAAATATCTCGAAGGGGGTCCACGCTACCATCGACATGGATTACATTAGAATCCGAAAAGCATCTGACAACATGTGCAATTGCATTGGTTTCTCTAATATGACCTAAAAATTGATTGCCTAGCCCTTCGCCCTTAGAGGCGCCTTTGACCAATCCAGCAATATCTACGAAGATCATACTGGCAGGTACTAACTTCTGGGGTGGAATGTACTTAGCGATATCACCTAATCTTGGATCTGGAACTTTTACAATTCCAGTGTTGGGATCAATGGTGCAAAATGGATAGTTCGCTGCTTCAGCTTTCGCCGAGGTGAGTGCATTAAATATTGTTGATTTGCCGACGTTTGGTAATCCTACTATTCCGCATTGAAAACCCATTTTACTACTCCTGTTTTGAGCGATGATGGTATTGATTCATCGCAGTTTTAATTTGTCCCTGAAGTATCATCCCGACCACATCCACCACATCATCTAGTAATGGATCTAGTCTTGTTAACTCTTCGTCTCCGTAACATTGCAAGACATAGTCAGCAGGTGAAATTCTTCCGTTTCTCGGTGCTTTCTCAGCCCCTTGTTCCGATTCAATTACCGGCCGAGAAGGATGACCTATCCCTAGGCGAACTCTATGGTAACCTGTATTATCTTTGCCGAGGCACTCATCAATGGACTTCAATCCATTGTGCCCACCGGCACCCCCGCCTGTCTTTAAGCGCAAAACCATGGGATCTAAATCCAAGTCATCATGAATTACTATGAGATCAGAAGGAGTACACTGATAAAATGAAAAAAGTGGCGCAATCGTGCGACCAGAAAGATTCATAAACGTCTGGGGCTTGACGAGAATTACTTTTTCGCCTTTATAAGTCGCCTGATACAATTCACCTTGATACTTTGATGTAGGACCAGAAGCACTCCAACAATCTACAAGACGATCGATCGCTAGAAAACCTATATTATGTCGCGTTACTTCATATTTAGGACCTGGATTACCCAAGCCAGCTATAATTTTCATTTAAAGAAAAAGGCTGCTTACACTGTCATAATTATGAATTCGATGTATGGCTTCTGCTAACACATCTGCTACGGAGAGTTGGACAATTTTACCGCAAGCCACTGCCTCTGGGGAAAGTGGAATCGTGTCTGTAATAATTACTTTCTCCACTCGCGAATTCTGAATTCGCATAATTGCTGGACCGGATAGAACGCCATGAGTGGCCGCTGCATAAACTGAGAGGGCCCCTTTTTGAAGAACGGCCTCTGCTGCTTCAGTTAACGTACCGGCCGTGTCAATCATATCGTCCAAGATTATGGCTACTTTGCCTTCAACTTCCCCGATGATATTCATTGCCTTAGCTACGTTAGGTGCTGTTCGTCTTTTATCTACCATTGCAACTGAGGCGTCCAATCGTTTTGCAAAAGCTCTAGCGCGCTCCACACCGCCAGCGTCTGGGCTAACAATTACTAAATTGCCTTTATCAGCCATCTGCCGCGTAATGTACTCATGCAATACTGGCGACGAAAAAAGATTATCAAACGGGATATTGAAGAAGCCCTGAATTTGTCCAGCATGAAGATCCATCGCGACAACTCTTGTGGCTCCAGCAGAAGTCAGCAAGTCGGCAACTAATTTCGCGCTAATGGGCGTCCTCGGAGCTACCTTTCGATCTTGCCTTCCATACCCGTAATAAGGAACTACAGCTGTAATATCCTTTGCACTGGCTCGTTTCAAAGCGTCAATCATTACCAGCAATTCCATCAATGTGTCATTCACAGGGCGACAGGTGCTTTGTATTAGATAAACGTCGCGACCTCGGACGTTCTCTTTGATTTCTACGAAAATTTCGCCATCGCTAAAACGACGGACCTCGGCTTTTCCTAAGGTTTTGCCGAGCTTTTCGCAAATCTTTTCCGCCAATGGTCGATTTGCAAGACCAGATAGAATAACCCATTCCCTCATGCGCATGCCATTGGGATACACTAACGGAATCAACTTCTCAAGATATCTCGAAAATGTCGGTTAAAACTTATTTCATCTGAAGCTAGCTCGGTTCGTTTGCTCTTTCATGTACAATTCCGCGTACTAAACCGTGCTAATTCGCGACAAAATTCAAAATCTTATCCTTCACAAAAATAATTTTTTTGATCTGCTTACCCTGAAGCTGATTCGCCACAGGCGCAAGTTTCCGAGCCTCTAGCTCTACCACTGCTTGCTCTGTTCCAGGAATGACCTCGATTGTTCCGCGAGTTTTGCCCATAACTTGGACAGCAATTGTTATCAAATCATCCTTAGACAAAGCCAAATCGAACACCGGCCATGGTTCAAAAGTTAACAAGGATTTTTCTCCCAATTGCTCCCAGAGTTCCTCGGCCAAGTGAGGCACAAACGGATTGAGCAATTGAACGAAAGGCCTTAAGCAGGACCTCGGTCGAACTTCGAGCTTTGTCATATGATTGATAAAAATCATCATTTGGCTAATTGCAGTGTTGAAACGGAAGTTTTCAATATCTTCCGTAACTTTTTTAATCGTTTTATGAGTAATTCTTAAGTCTTCCTGGCTAGGCTCAGTATCGGTAACCAAAAGTTTCCCCTGATCATCAATCATGACTCGCCAAACTCTTTGAAGAAACCGGAAAACCCCTTCTATTGCAGTTGTTGACCAAGGCTTGTCGCGTTCCAACGGCCCCATGAACATTTCATAAACTCGGAGCGTGTCGGCACCGTATTTTTCAACTACTGTGTCGGGATTAATTACATTACCGCGCGACTTGGACATTTTTTCGCCGTCCTCGCCCAAGATCATCCCTTGATGAATTAACTTTTTAAACGGCTCATCGTGAGTCACCATACCGACATCAAACAAGACTTTGGTCCAAAATCTCGCGTAAAGGAGATGCCCTACCGCATGCTCAGGCCCCCCCAGATAAAGATCTACCGGCATCCAATATTTCTCGGCTTCTGCACTAAACGGTGCTTGATCATTATCCGGATCACAATATCTGAGAAAATACCAAGAAGAGCCCGCACTTCCTGGCATGGTATCAGTTTCACGGTGCAATAGTCTTCCATCCTTATCATGGGTGTTTACCCATTCATGGATGGCAGCCAAAGGACTCTCTCCAGTTCCCGTGGGTTCATAACTCTTAACCTCTGGCAGAACTACGGGTAGCTCATTCACCCCAACAGGGATCTGTCCGCCGGACTCTAAATTATAAACGGGGATGGGCTCGCCCCAATAACGTTGCCGAGAGAAAAGCCAATCTCTTAAACGGTACTGGATTGTTTTCTTGCCCTTCTTTTCCTTTTCAACAAATTCGGCGACAGCTTCTTTTGCTTTCACCGTTGACAGGCCTGTAATAAATCCGGAATTTATTGATACGCCTTCTCCTGTAAAGCACTCTTCTTTATTTTCAGCACCTTCGGGGGAGCC
>JBDSKY010000415.1:0-11967 GCA_039916675.1 Bdellovibrionia bacterium | reverse complement strand
TAGCTTCCAAAACGAGGTAGACCTCTTGAGTCAGGTCATTTTGTCTCGATCTAAGGCGGTTATTGAGCGCAGCAATTTCTTTAGGTTCGACAAAAACAGTTTGTCTGCTGCCCGAGGTTTCGTAAATAATGCCATCTATCTCATTTTGTGAGGAAATTTTGACTGGCAGCACATATCGTCCGTCTCGAACGTCGGTAAAAGTTTCTTGGAGAATTCCTTTTTGGGAATAAGATTTGACCAGGTGATCGAGAGTATTTCCAATTTCACGCCTGAGGGATCTGATTTCTGAGTAAATAGCGGCCAATCGAGGTGACGCATTTTCGGATAAGTCCCCTTCTGGGGTGAGAACCTTTTCCATGGCTCGAATCGGATTTAAGGGGTCTGGTAGAAGTAGAAGGCTCTTTCTAAATCTCTCTCCTCGAATTTCTTCGCGGGGAATTTGAACCCAAGACTCGATTGCATAGAGCCATTTTCTTAAACTAGCAAGTTCCGCGATTTCTAAGACCGAGCCTCTTTGAAGTCTTTCGAGGACGCTTTCAGGGTCCTGCAAACCACTCATGGGGCCCCAAAGCGCCTCGCGGTCCAAAAGAGGTGTAACTTCCAGTGTTTCTTGTTGTAAAAGCTTGGCTGCAACCAGCGAGGTAGCCCAATTTTGATTGTCCGAAAGGAGCTTGACTTGAAGCTTGGCAGGTTCGCTCAGGGCTTCTTCGGCAGCCAATGTAAGGAAGCGATCCCATTCAAGAGCCCGGTTAACTGCATGCCCAGAGGGTTTCGCTGCTTTGGGTTCTCGGAACTCTGGGGCTTTTTGAAACTTTGAAAAATTGACAGACCACGACATTTCATCCATTGTGCTTGAATGCACCGAGTTAGTGCTTCATCCCCTGACTTTTTATCGCCCGATTTTTTAACAGGGCTGTTTTCCGAAACCAATCGGACCCATTTTGATGGCTTCTTGGATGAGCCTATCCTCGCATGGAATCCTCGTCTTCGGACGTGCGCAGGTCGTTTTATCCCGGGGAGCCGCAAGTTTCCAGAGTCTTTTCCAGCTAAAATTGAAGTTGCTTCATATTTGCTCGAAGAATTAGACGCAATTGGCCTAATAAGAGACACTCTTGCTCACGAAATGATTCATTACTGGCTCTGGGTGCGGCGGCGGCCCTATGGGCATACATCCGAATTTTTACTCAAAATGAAGGCAATGGGAGTCAGCCGTTATAACTCAGTTCCTCGCTTGGGACGCCTTAAGTATTCCTATGAGTGTGTTAATTGCAAAAAAAGTTTTGCAGCACGGAAGAAGCTAGGTGTACTGGCATGTTCCGACTGCTGTAAGCGGTTTTCCAAAGGGAATTATGACCCTAGATTTAAACTGATTCTTGTCAATCCTGTGGAAGTCAACTACGATTAATAAGAGAATGAGTAAACTAAAAAGTCCGACAAATTCAAAATATAATATTTCGTATTCAATTGCCCGCCCCCTTTTAGGTTTAATCGCCGTAGTCTTTTTTGTTTTGATGTCTTTCGGTTTTTCTTCAAAGAGATCAGAAAAAGCCCCCCCGCCCGATAGTACAAACGGTGGGACTAGCCCATCTCCTACTGATAGCTCTGTTTGGATTATGCGGAGCGATGGTGCGAAATATTGCGAGACGGGGTCGGGCTCGACCTTAGCTCAAGGTTCTGCCGATCTCGAGGCGGCACAAATAGCAGTCCTTGCGTCAAAAAAAGGATCTGACGGGAAAATGCATGCCCAGGTTTGTGGGGGCTCCAGAGGGTCAACTAATAATTATTTAATTAATAGAGATAAGCTCAGCCAAGCTCTGGCATTGGGATACTCTGAGGTAATCTCATCAAGATAATAGGATTGTTAAAATGAAGATAATGGTTTTATTGCAGCCCGCTGAGATCAGGGATTTAATTGTTTTTAATCTTGAAACGAAACTAAAAGTTGAGATTATTGAACCTTCTTCTGAGGCTGAAGCCATTGGTCTGTTATTCACAAACTCCGATCTGGATCTTATCATTATCGACGGCAATCAGAAATGGACAGAATTTCTTAAAGTGGCAAAGGAAAAGATTAAAGACGTTGTCACTGTTTGCATTCTTTCGCCTGAAAAGGAGCAATTAGCCGATCTTCAGGGTCTAAAAGTTATAGATACACTTCCAAAATCAAAGCTACTTGAACGTCTGCCCATTATTTTACAAGAGTATTTTTCTCAAAAAGAAGGCATCGATAACCAGAAATTAAAGGACAGTCCGCTCTATTGCAGAATCGCTACGACTATTTTGCTGCGCTACAGTCCATTAAAAGCCGATATTTATGTCCGTTTATCTGAAGACAAGTTTGTTAAATTGTTTCTTAAAGGCGATGTTTTTGATAAAGAAGACCTTGAAAAATATCTAGTGCAAAAGAAGTTGAAATATCTTCATATTTTAAATGAGCATGTGGGCGAGTTTTCAGAAAAAGTGGAACAGGATCTCTTAAGTGTACTCAATACCGAAGGAGCTACTGCACAAGATTTACAAAAAGCTGCAATAACTGGAGTGGACGTTATTGGCGAATTACGCGAGAAACTTGGCTTAACACCGGCTGTTCAAACACTGATTAAAACTACTTGTAAGCTCATGGTAAAGTCGGCGTCGGCGCATCCAAAACTCAAGGATCTTTTTATTAACTTGGCGATGAACAGTAAGCAATACAACGCCGTTCACAGTACTACTTTGTCACAGATTTCTTGTTCAATTGCCGCCGCGATGGATTGGAATTCAGAATCGACATTTCAAAAACTGGCCATGGCGTCTATTCTGCATGACATTACTTTAACTAATTCATTTATTGCGGAAATTCGGACTCTCGAAGAGCTGAGTACAAGAAGTAAAGAATTTTCTGAGACGGATATGCAGAAATACCTGGTTCATCCGATCGAAGCTTCAGATTTAACCCTACTACTTCCTGAAATGTTACCCGATGTAGATACAATTATTCTTCAACATCATGAACTTCCGGATGGATCGGGGTTTCCTCGCAAGCTCGCTGGGGCAAGGATTAGCCCACTGGCCGCTTTATTTATTGTAGCTCATGATTTAGTCTACTCGGCAATGCATTCAGCCGGATCCTTAACAATAAAGGACTTTGTAGACTCTCGTCGTGAGAAATATTCTTCAGGGAATTTCAAAAAGGCTCTAGCAGCTTTGGATAAGCTTAAAGAATAGGTTCTTTCTTGCTGGCCAATGTGATCCCATAGTGTTTGATTTTATTTAATAAAGTTTCTTGGTCAATCCGGGTAAGTTTGCAGGTCTGATCAATGTCCCAATCAAAAGTATTTAAAAGTTCTAATATGTAAACCTTTTCAAATTCTTCGCGTGTGGATCTAAAGTCTATACGAGCATATCCAAAGTCTGGAAGATCAGTAGCTTCTATTTGGTCGCCTCTTGCTGATGTTACTGCTAGCCGAAGTACGTTTCGTAATTCTCTCAAATTACCTGGCCAATCGTAAGAATGAAGCCGATCCCAAGCTTCTTTGGAAAAAGCGCGAAGGTGTTCACGATGAAGTTCCCGAGTGATTTCTCCTAAAATTCCATTTACGATATCTTCAAACTCATCAGAACGTTTAGCTAAAGGGGGCATTTCGATTCGAAAGCTGCTCAATTTTTCAAGGAGCTCGGCATTGAAGAGTCCGCCCTGGGCGCGACCTTCAAGAGCTTGACTGGTAGTTCCTATAATACGAACATTTGCCAATGTTGGCATATTTTCGCCCGAAGGGTGAGGCACAGACTTGGTTTTTAAAAAGGTTAATAGCGCCTTTTGTTCGGATAGCGGCCATTCGCCAATCTCCGGTACTATCAAGGTTCCGCTTTGGGCTTGTAGAATTTGCTCAGCTAGTGGTTTGTCTTGGGAAGCAATAAGTAACGACCGTCCTGCGCGTGGCCCATTTGTGTGGATCCAACGGGCAATAGCGCCTTTACCTGTTCCATTTCCTCCATAAACAAGGGCCGGAGCTAAATCGGCTTGGGCAGCCAATAAAGCTAAACGACGCTGACTTGATGGTATGAAATGGACCATTTCCATTGTTACTTTCCCCCAGAGTTACAAGACTTGAAACCCGTCCAACAAACAGGCGAATCAAGAGACACTACCTAACGCCGTGCGGTATTCCTGTCAAGTAAATATTCGCTTAGAGGCTCCAGTAAAGGCTGAGAAGAAATTATAAATATAAATTTTCGCTTAAAATGAGGTTTATGCGGTTAGCCATTGAGCCTAGGACAAGGATGTGCGAAAGGTATGCGCAATGAATACTTTTTCGCGGGTGTTTAAGTCTTTCTTGAGCTGGGGTTCTAAAGTGGGCTTTTTAGTCATACTTCTTTGTGGCCTCGCCATGGCACGAGAGGCACATTCTGCTTTTCGCATAGGATTGGTGCTGGATAAGGGGGGCAAGGATGATAAGTCCTTTAATGCCGCGGCCTTTAAGGGCGCTATGAGAGTCAAAGATGAGCTCCAAGCCTTTGTAAAGTATGTCGAAGCTACCGATGATAACGCATTTGAACCCCATTTAAGGGCTTTTGCGCAAAAGGGGTTTGATCTAGTCATTGCAATCGGGGTCTCTCAAGTCGATGCATTGAGGAAGGTCGCCCAGAAGTTCCCCAATCAGCATTTCGCAATTGTGGATGGCGAGGTGGACGCCCCTAATGTTCGGTCATTGCTTTTTGAAGAACATGAAGGTGCCTACCTTGTGGGAGCGATTGCTGCTTTAGTCTCTACAACGGGCAAAGTGGGATTTATTGGCGGAATGGATATTCCACTGATTAGACGTTTTGAATTAGGCTACAGTAGTGGCGCAAAATCTATAAACCCTAAAATTAAAGTGATTTCAAATTTTGTCGGTGTGACCGGGGATGCGTGGAATAATCCTACCAAAGAGAAGGAGCTTGCGGTTTCTCAGTATGAATCCGGAGTTGATATTGTGTTCTCTGCGGCCGGTGCTTCGGGGTCCGGGCTTTTTGATGCTGCTGAAGAGAAAAAGAAATTCGCAATAGGGGTAGATTCTAATCAGAATTGGGTAAAACCAGGTTATGTTTTGACCAGTATGGTAAAACGGGTAGATGAATCTATAGTGGCTACTTGCAAGGAAGCGAAAGAAGGAAAATTTACTGGTGGAACCATCAGATATGGTTTTCTTAGCAAGGGCATAGATTATTCGGTAGATTCATTCAACGAGAAACTACTTCCAGAATCTGTCAGAAAAAAAGCGGATGAAATTAAGGTTAATATAATTTCAGGCAAGATTAAGGTTCCAGATTACTATAAGTTGAAAAGATGAACCCTATCGTAGAATTCCGAGGAATATGCAAATCGTTCCATGGCGTCAAAGCCAACGCGGATCTACATCTTCAAGTTAAAAAAGGTACCATCCACGCGATCGTAGGAGAGAACGGCGCAGGGAAGTCGACTGCCATGAAAATTCTTTATGGCACCTACCAGCCCGATAGTGGTGAAATCTATCTGGATGGCAAGCTTTGGGGTGGCAGAATGAAGCCCTGGTCTTCTCCTTCTGATGCCATTCATTGCGGTATTGGAATGGTTCACCAGCACTTTATGTTGGGGGCGCCACAGACCGCCTTGGAAAATATTCTTTTAGGAGTTGAACCTTCGCCTTCATGGAGTAGTTGGCTTCCCTTCTTCCTTCGTCCCATTGATTATCAGGCCGCTCGAATCAAATTGAATCAGATCTCGGCTCAATATGGGATGAAAGTGGATTTAGATGCCAAGATTGAGAATACTTCAGTAGGAGTTCAACAGCGCATTGAAATTCTGAAGTTACTTTATCGAGATGCGAATATTCTGATTTTAGATGAACCGACCGCAGTTTTGACTCAACAAGAGACTGAAGAGCTTTTCACGAATTTGAGGAAACTTTGTCAGCAAGGCAAAACGATCTTAATTATTACTCACAAACTAAAAGAAGTTATGAATCTTGCGAGTAGGGTTACTGTTTTCCGCCGAGGGCGGGTAGTGGCCGAAAGAGATATTGGTCGCACAAGCGTTGAAGAGCTAGCTACTCTCATGGTGGGGCGTAAGGTTAACCTTCAGGGCGCGATTCCGTCACAGCCTAAGCTGGGCGAATTGGCCTTGGAAGTAAAAAATTTAAGTCTTGATGGGCACTGCTCACTTCGAAATCTCGATCTCCATGTTCATGGAGGTGAGATTCTTGGGATTGCAGGGGTAGAAGGAAACGGGCAGACTGAGCTTTTACAGGCCTTACTTCATCCTAAAGACCAGAGCCTCAAGGGCTCGCTTCGGCTCTTGGGTCAAGATGTGAGTCATTTTACTGCAGATCGGATTCGTTCTCTTTGTGTGGGAGTGATTCCTGAAGATCGTCATAGAGAAGGTCTGCTCTTAAAAAAGTCAGTTCAGGAAAATTTTCTTCTGGGACTACAACGGCGACCGCCCTTTTATAACAAAGGTTTAATTTCTACTAAAAAACTTACCCATGAAGTTCGTAGAATCATAGACGAGTATGATATTCGCCCCAAATCAGCAGATGTGGCCGTTTCCACTCTTTCCGGCGGTAATCAGCAGAAGCTTATAATTGCGAGAGAATTTGAATTTCCTCCTCGGTTTTTGATTGCTGCTCAGCCCACGCGTGGAGTTGACGTGGGTGCGATTGAATCTATCCATCGCAGATTATTGGATGCGCGCCAAAAAGGTTGTGGGATCTTGCTGATCTCTTCGGAGCTTGATGAGATTCTGGCGCTCTCAGATCGAATTCTTGTGATGTACGAGGGCAAAATAGTGGCTGAGTTCCAACGTGGGCAAGTGACTGAGCAAGTATTGGGATTGCGAATGGGGGGAGCTTCGGCATGAAAACTGGGAAGAGTTTATTTCTATTTTTTCAACCGATTTTTTCCGTCATTTTGGGGTTGGGAATTGGACTTTTGATCACCTACGCAGCAGGTGAAAGTCCGTGGAATGTATTTCAGATCATGGTTAAAAGCGCTTTTGGGTCTCGGTATGATTTAGGAATGACCCTCTTTTACGCCACTCCTTTGATTTTTACTGGTCTTTCGGTTGCCGTGGCTTTTCATGCCGGGCTTTTCAATATTGGGGGCGAAGGACAACTTGAAATCGGAGCTTTAGCTACAGCTGCCGTAGGAATTTGTTTCGCTGGAATGCCCTTTCCTTTTGCGCCGATTCTAGGAGTTCTTGGCGGAATCTTAGGGGGTGCCCTTTGGGGGGCCATTCCGGGATGGCTTCGTGCACGGCGCGGAAGCCATGAAGTTATTAATACCATTATGCTGAACTTTATTTCAGCGGGTCTGTGTAGCTGGGTCACGCTTTACGTTTTAAAAAATCCCGACTCCCAAAATCCAGAGACCGCCAGCATTGGGGTAGGTTATTTAATCCCACAGTTGAAATTTTTTGCTGAAGCTCCTGTAAGTGTGGCTATCCTGTTGGCCTTGCTTGCGGCTGTTCTAGTTTGGTTTTTGCTTTGGAAGACCTCGTTGGGTTTTGAGCTTCGCGCAGTCGGACAAAACGAAGTAGCGGCAAAAGCGGCGGGTATTGATGTTGGTAAAATTAGAATTTTGGCTATGGTAATCGCTGGAGGGCTGGCCGGATTGGTAGGCGTCAGTGAGGTTTTAGGCAATGCTGGACGATTTAAAATTGGAATGTCTCCTGGATATGGATTTATGGGGATTGCAGTAGCATTGCTGGGAAGGAGCCGACCTTTGGGAGTAGTGGCTTCGGCGCTTCTCTTTGGCGCGCTTCATAAGGGAACAAGTGATTTAGATTTCGAGACTGAAAATGTTACGCGGGATCTTTCCCTAATTTTGCAAGCAACTGTAATTCTCTGCGTATCGGCGGATGGATTGTGGAGCTTTTTCGGGAATCGCCTCAAAAACAAACATCAGATTAAGAAAAATCTTAAAGGAAAACTTAATTTTCCTGTAAAAACCAAAAGCGAAGCTGAATCTAGCTCGACGGTGACTCCGTGATGGAAATTTTAATTCCAGTTTTTCAAATCATTACTTCGACTTTTCGGGTTTCCACACCTTTGGTGTTTGCTGCTCTTGGGGGTATGATGAGCGAGCGGGCAGGGGTGATCAATATTGCTCTCGAAGGAATGATGTTGATGGGGGCTTTTGGAGGCGCGGTAGTTGCCTTGACTTTGCACTCATCTCTTTATGGGGCTTTGGGTGCAATTGCTTTTTCTGTAGGTATAGCGGCGATTTACGGATTTTTTGCAATTGAACTAAGAGCTAATCAAATTGTCGCAGGAACTGCGATAAATATGCTTGCCGCAGGTCTTACTCCTTTCTTATCCAAGGTGCTTTATGAATCGAGTACTTCGACTCCTAATCTTCCTCTTGAGCTCCGATTTCAATCTAGCCCTGTTTGGGTAGCCTGGGGATTGGTTATTTTAAGTTGGTTTTGGATGAAGTACACGCCTTCAGGTTTATGGATTCGCTTTGCAGGTGAAAACCCTGAAGCTTTGGATTCAGCTGGAGTACGAGTGAAAAGAGTTCGTTGGGCTGCAGTCTTGCTCAGCGGATTACTAGCCGGTTTGGGTGGGGCATCTCTTTCCATTTTTCTGTCATCCTCTTTTTCAAGAAATATGACGGCAGGGAGAGGGTTCATGGCACTTGCCGCGTTGATATTTGGTAAGTGGAAGCCTATCCCGACTGCTGCTGCCTGTCTTTTGTTCGGGTTTTTTGATACCCTCCAGATTCGTCTTCAGGGAGTAGTGCTGTGGGGGACTGCGCCTGTTCCCGTTCAATTTATTCAAATTCTCCCGTATGTCGTGACGATTTTTGTTTTAGCCGGAGTCGTGGGACAATCTAAGGCCCCGAAAGCTCTAGGCTTGCCGTTTATCCAAGACTAGATCAAAATAAAAGAGTGAAACTATTTCCACTCCAAATTCTAACAGGTGCTCTCTTGCTAATGTCTTGTTCGGCTTGCGAATTCCCTTCCAGTCTTTCCAATTGGATAAACCAGGACCCTGCGGTCCGTCCTGAAGTGAGTGCTACTCCTACTGAAGAAGCGCTTTCGTCATCTGCAGCCAAAAAAGCAAAAGCAAATTCAGAAATCTTTCATGAGATGTTTGTCGTGATCTTTATGAGGGAGCCCAAAGATCGGAGCGAGTTTGGAAATTGGGTGGATACCTTGAATCAAGGAGCTTCCCTTGAGGGCATATACAATGGCCTCACCCATTCCGAGGATTATAGAAATTTGGAAAAAACTTCACCCAAGGCGTCCGAAAGGGCAGTCAAAGTTTTCAGGGAAGAGGTAACATTCTTGGAGGCCGAGCTTCCCACTCCCACTCAATTGGGTAATTTTGGTCTGGCTTCTATTTTTCTTTTGAAGCGAGTTCTGAGCGACGAAGCATTAAAAGTCATTGCTTCTAAAAATGCGGTCGCTAAAAATCCTGGCTTGGCCGCCTGGTATGCTAAATGGGCTGTTCATATGACGCAACGAAATGTAGATTTCGGAGTCACCCTCAGAAATAAGGCAGACGAAGCTTTCCATTTGAAATGGGCAACCGAGGTAAGCGAAGATCAAATTGTTTGGGAAGTTTTGAACCGTCTCCATCGTGTATTGAACGATGCTAATAAATAGTATCGGCTTTACCAATCCCGCTGGCTACTGACTTGCACTCTTTAAAGAGACATGAGCGAACGCCCTAAAGATCAGGCTCCTCGGTTTAATCCGTTAATACTATTCCTATTTATTATAGGGGTATTTTTTATGGCGGATTGGTTCCAATTCCGCCGAAATCTGCAACCAATTACCTATAGTGAGTTTCTAGCTGACGTGAATCAAGGAAAGATTTCTGAAGTCACCGTTGGATCGAGCCAGATTATGGGGATGTGGAAGACTCCAACTAAAGGACAGCCACCTGATTTTATTACACCTAAAGTAGATGATCCTAATCTCGTTCAAAAGCTGACGGCCGCAAATGTTAAGTTTAGCGGAGCAATTGAGCCAAGTTTTTGGAATAGCTTGTTGGGCTGGCTAGCCCTATTTTTCATTTTTTCATTAATATGGTCAGTTTTATTAAGAGGAAGAGGAGAAGGATTGCGTCCAGGTGGGGGAATTCTCTCGATGAGCCGATCAAAAGCAAAGGTTCATGTTCAAACAGAGCTGAAGACGCGTTTCGATGATGTAGCAGGTGTAGATGAAGCGAAAGAAGAACTTCAAGAAGTGGTGAGTTTTTTAAAAAATCCGACCAAGTATTCAAAACTAGGGGGAAGGATGCCGAAAGGTATCGTGCTCCTAGGCCCACCAGGTACCGGCAAAACTCTTTTGGCTCGAGCGGTCGCAGGGGAGGCGGGGGTTCCATTTTTCTCTATTAATGGGTCGGAGTTTGTCGAGCTTTTTGTAGGGCTTGGGGCAACTCGTGTTCGGGACCTCTTTCGGGAAGCTCGCGCTAAAACTCCCTGCATTCTCTTCATAGACGAGTTAGATGCCTTGGGTAAAGCTAGAGGAATAAGTTTAATTACAGGCTCTGGCAATGATGAGAAAGAGCAAACTTTGAACCAACTGCTTGCTGAGATGGACGGCTTTGACGCCTCAGAAGGGATAGTAATACTTGCGGCTACTAATCGTCCGGAGGTATTAGATCCGGCCCTACTTCGCGCCGGGCGCTTTGATCGACAGATTCTCGTAGATAAGCCGGATAAGCTGGGCAGAGAGAAAATATTGAAGATCCACCTGAAGGGCATCAAATTAGCGCCGGATGTTAATATCGGATCAATCGCTTCAATTACTGTGGGATTTTCTGGCGCTGATCTGGCTAATCTTTGTAATGAGTCCGCATTAATTGCTACGCGACGAGATGCCGAAGCCGTAACTAATATGGATTTTACTCAGGCCGTAGAAAGAGTAGTGGGCGGATTAGAAAGAAAGACTCGTCTAATCACCTCAGATGAAAAGAAGAGAGTGGCTTATCATGAGATGGGTCATGCTACGGTTTCTTTTGCTTTAGGTTTGGGTGAAATCGTTCATAAAGTCAGTATAATACCGAGGGGAATTGGAGCCCTCGGTTATACCATGCGCAGACCCATAGAGGATCGATTTCTCCTCACTCGCCGGGAGCTGGAAGCAAAAATGGCAATTGCATTGGCGGGTAGGGCTTCTGAAGCTGTCTTCTTTGATGATATTTCAACTGGGGCCGGAGATGACCTAGACAAAGCTACTGACATAGCGCGAGCCATGGTGACGCAATTTGGAATGGGACCCAAACTTGGATTAGCGGTATTCGAACGAGAAGGTAGCTTCAATCTTCTAGGGCAACCGCCGACTCGGACTCTTGATTATAGCGAAGCGACAGCTGAAACGATTGATAGCTCGGTTCAGGAGCTTCTAAATCAGGGCTATCGAAGAGCGCGAGATGTTGTGGTTCTCTACCGAGATTTGATTGAAGAGGCGGTAAAAATCTTATTAATAGAAGAATCAATGGATGAGAAAAAACTAAAAGATCTTTGGGAAAGGCACGCTCCGATAAGGTTAGTTGCTTGATGAGGAAGGTATGGTTTTGGCTTTCCTTATCCCCCAAATAGATGTGGAGGAAGTTCAAAACCCGCTTCCCTTAAACGATCAACAAAGGTGGGTACAAAGCCAGTTGATTGAAATTCTTCGTCGAAGTGGAAAATATCCTGGATCGTGAAGACATCCCCTTCCATGCCGGTTATTTCGGATACTGCGATGATACGTCGTTGTCCATTTTTGAATCTCTTAATTTGAACAATCAAATCTAGTGCACTGGCGATTTGCTTGCGAATAGCTAAAATAGGAATGTCAGTACCGGCCAACATGCAAAGAGTTTCAATTCGCATCAATGCGTCCCGTGGAGAATTGGCATGCGTAGTAGTCATTGAACCGGAATGTCCTGTGTTCATGGCTAAGATCATGTCGAACGCTTCTCCCTTTCGGACTTCACCTATTATAATGCGGTCGGGTCGCATACGGAGCGAGTT
>JBDSKY010000414.1:0-2803 GCA_039916675.1 Bdellovibrionia bacterium | reverse complement strand
CTTAAAGATGGGGGAGCTTCCCACTATTAAGCATTTTGACTATCCCGCGAGGAAAATTCGAGTTTACCTTTCTGCTATGGAGGAAATTTTCCTACTGAGAAGAATATCCCCCCACCCAAAGGCGATTGGGAAAGAAACTTGGCTTTTTATGGATTCAGGACTGGCTTCTTACCTTATGGGCCCGGATACTGGAGAGGCCTATACTCTGAGCTTAATTCGTCACTTACTTTGGAATGAGTGGTTCGCGCAGCATGAATACCAAGGCAAACGGCTAAATCGAATTTACTATAAATCTGCCCAGGGCTCACCTGTTGACGCCGTTTTCGACGGAATTCCCTTTAAGATTGTGGCTACACCTTCGGACGTAACTCGCAGACTGAAAGTAGAGGAGAGAGCCGTTCTCGGGGCTATGAGGAAATTAGACTCGAAATATGGATATTTGGTAGCACCGGTAACTTCCGTTACTTTGCCTCCAAAAAAGGGAGGAATTGGAATATTGCCTTGGGGATTCTGGAGCTAGTGCATTTGAGGTCGATGCCGCTGGACACCTGTGATAAGTGACCTTATCCATGATTCGTAAAAAATCTTTAGTCCCCTTTTTAGCTACGCTTGCCTTGGGCATAGCCTTCGTTTTGTCACCTATGCTGTCTGCTGCCGAGAAACCTAAAGAACTCGAGGGTATAGGGATCACCGAACACCTCGGAAGCACCGTTGGAATAAGCGATCTCTCGTTTCAGGACGACCAGGGAAAGCCAGTAGTTTTAGGAAACTATTTTAATAAGCACCGCCCTGTGATTCTGGCCCTTGTCTATTTTGAATGCCCCAACCTGTGTAATTTATTGCTGAATGGTCTGCTTGATTCGCTTCGCAAATTGGATTGGACTACAGGAAATCAGTTCGATCTAATCGCGGTCAGTATTAATCCCAAGGAGACTTCGCAGCTGGCCTCGCGAAAAAAGGCAAATTATCTAAAGATTTACAACCGGTCTGGTGCTGAAGAAGGCTGGCACTTTCTGACTGGTGAAGAGAATCAAATTCGCTCTCTCGCTTCTCAAGTGGGCTTTCAATACCGTTACGATGAAAAAGAGAAACAATACCTCCACGCATCGGCACTCTATATATTGACCCCGCAAGGAAAGATTTCCCGATATCTGTATGGGTTATCTTTCCCAACCAAAGATTTAAAGTTCTCCCTTATGGATGCAGCCAACGAAAAAATTGGCACGATGGTAGACCAGATTCTATTGTTCTGCTTTCATTTCGATCCCAATAAAAATAGCTATACCTTACACATGTGGAGAATAGTTCAGATCTTCATGTCTTTGCAAGTGGTCGGGATGGGGAGTTTGCTGTATTTGATGTGGAAAAAATATGAAAAGAATAAGAAAGTAGTTAATTAAGGGATAACTTAGTGTGCCTTTACATCCCACAAGTGGTGCACTAAAAGATCGCGGCCACCGCCACCGGTGGCGGTAAAAGAACCCTCGCCAATGGCGGCGGTAAATCTCTGTCTGGTTAAAGATAAAGCTTCTGCGGATCCAGTTTTACTCTCAACAGTTCCAGCACTTTTTCCTCAGGAGCCGGAGTTCTTTTTAGTTTTGCTGCAACTTTAAGAGGCCAGCCGCATGCGGCTCTAACCTGTTCTATCTCGACCCCCGGGTAAATTTCGGTCAGTATCATTTCCGCTTCCTGCCCCCTTGTCTTATCTTCTTCCTGAAATTCACAGACGCCTAGGTCTGTAATAATAGTCGTAGGGCCCCCACCTGGAAGGCCTAGTTCCTTGCGTGTTTTCAAAAGTTGTGGCGAAGGAATTTTTGATGAAAATAAAGTGCCGGGGCTGGTGACGAAGTCGCATTTCTCTACAAAGCTCTTGGGTGACATTCTCATGATGACTAACAAGCGTTTGGAATGAGCAGCGATTTCGCAGGCCCCACCGCTACCAGGAAGTCGGATTTTAGGATTCTGATAATCACCTATGACGGTGGTGTTAATGTTTCCATAACGATCAATCTGAGCTCCCCCTAGGAACCCCACTTCAATTAGACCATTCTGAAGATAGGACTGAAAAATGTCGGCCTGGCTCACAATGGAAAGCGAATCTGTCACCAAGGCCGGATCACCTATAGAGACGGGCAGGCGCGTTGGAACAGCTCCGATGGCCCCTGATTCATAAATCATGAATAGATCGGGTGCGTGGGTAGCGCGAGCCAAATTGCAGGCTAGATTAGGTAGTCCTATTCCAACAAAAATCACGTCGTGATCATGGAGTTCCAAAGACGCACGATAGGTCATCATTTCTGAAGAAGTCCATGCGGAAGCATTGACTGTCGCAATAGGACTAAGGCCTTTAGAATCCATAATCGACTCCTTCGCACATGCGGGATTTCGCAACTAGCGTTTCCCAATAGGCACTACCCATCTTTTTTAAATATTCATCGCGGCTCTTGACCCCTAAGACAAAGTCATTCAGGTAGTCCCGGTAAGTTTCCGCATTTTTCGATATATCATCCCATTTTACATAGAAGTCGTTATCGCGATCATAATAACCCTGAACGTAGCTTGGATGAGCGCCCCACGGTTCATGGACAACATGATCTACTATGATGGATGGAATTAAAGTTCGATTCGGGTCTTTCCGAATCAGCGAGGTCTCAACAATTTCCTCAGCCACGACAATGACTCGCTTGGAAGCGAAAGCAGCTTCCTTTTGCGTACCCATCAGCCCCCAGACCTGCGCATTACCTTGACGGTCCGCCCTTTGACAATGCAGTACAGCTACGTCTGGATGAATTGCAGGAACGGT
>JBDSKY010000413.1:0-4098 GCA_039916675.1 Bdellovibrionia bacterium | reverse complement strand
CCTTTAAAGGAAAGATAGCCCCCGAATTCGTGCAATATTTCTTTGGAGGAGGCTATTGCTAGCCCTAGGAAATTTGCATTTCCTAGATTTTGACCATAATAAGCCTCCCCACGAACTTCAATTTGTCCTGGAATTTTAAAAGTTAGAAAAGAATTGATCCCATAAACTCCAGTAGGAGTTTCATTGAAATTTAACTTTCCCGCAGTTCCCGCTATTCCAATTTCTAGTTTTGAATCTATTTGGAATGAATAACTTGAAGTGAAGAGTGGTAAATTTCCTAATTCTAGATCACCATCTGAAGCGCTTTCGTTTCTGCCAGCTAATCCTAGCGCGAATACAAAATGGTAACTATTCCCAGAGATTCTCCATTGGGCTTGCTGGCGCATAAATCCGATATTGCCAGCTTGAAAATTCAGTCCGACAATATTGTATGTGATGGGTTTGTTAGGAGAGAACACGTCCCAGTCTTGACCCAGAATTAGTTCATTATTTTCATCTGGTTTGAATACAATCTTAGCTATCCTCAAGCGAGGATGAGATCCAGTTGTCGGAGAAGCCAATTTGAAATCTACAAAGTCGATCTCAAACTGACCCCTAATAGGGTCTGCCGGATTAATCCACACACCAAGTCTTGATTGTTCCACTTGAAGTGAGCTTCTAAATTGGCTATTGGTTACGGTTGTCGGAGGATGTGCGGTGGTAGGAGCTGACATATTTGAATTTCCAAAGGAGTCCAGGGATTGAGATGCTCCGACTGCGGACACTTTAAGAAAGCCATAAGGCAAAAATATGCTTGGATTATGGATATCGGCATATAAAAAATTAGAAAAAGAAAGCTGGCTCAAAATTAAAATTTGCAGTGATCGTTTAAGCAGGTTTTTCATTATAGTCTCCAAATGTTAAGATTCAAGTTTAAGGATGGTATTTTTGCCATCCTGCTGGGATATCTCTTCGAAAAAGAAGTTCAAGTTCTGGAATAATTTGGAAATTGACCAAGCTAGGAATACTGAAACCTAACGGGAGCCTGACTCTTAACCAGAAATTTTGAAAATACCAACTTTCTTCATTACTTTCGGTATACTGGGCAGATGAAAGCCCATTTTCTATTTCTGATATCTTTAATTGAATAGATTCTTCAAGGTCAGGAGCGGTTTCTCCATACGCCATGTGAGTCAGAATCAGAGTGAGGGAGATGTATTGGTGAAATTTCATAAGTTTTTCCTATCTAAAATAAAGCATGGTAGAAAAAAGCCCGGAAACTGAGGCCAGTCCAAAAGTGCCCGTGAGGGATAAATCAAATGCCGCTCTCGCTTCATAGAGTTGCCATCGCTTTTTTGGGTCTGGAGGGCGATTGGCCAGGAAGTCCACTATCCGGAAGGCTTTTTTGAGCCCTTCAACTACACGTGATGTCGGAATTTTGTAAACTGCTTGTTTAATTCCATGGTTCTGAGCATACTGCTTAACTTCGACGTTTTCTCTTTGTGCGAATTGCAGATGGTCTTGGGATGGGTTCATTTCTATGAGTGGAATGAACGATTGGGTCGTTGGTTCCACTTGACCTTCATTCATTTCTTGTGTTGCAGTGGTAGCATTCTTTTTGGGAAGATCTTTTGAAAATAGCAAATGGCCAATGACTTGTGCGCCCCCTTTAGCAATGCCCATTTGCCCTTGAGCACTTACTCCAACCCCGACACGACAAAAGAATGGATGCATCGATCCGTTGATCAGAACGTGAGAATCAGCTTCATGCAGGACACTTCCAATTGATCCGACGAGTGAGTTCAAACTCGCTTTATATGGAGCTAGCGTGTTTTGAGGAGAGAGTTTTCCTGAGCGTATAGGTTTTATGAAATACCATTCCAGTCGAACACGAAGTTCACCACCTAGCGAAAGCCATGCGGGAGCAATCCTACCGGAGGCGGACACGATAAAATCAAATCGATATCCTGAAAGCCACCAGCTTGAGGAGGATGGTAAGTCGATTGTATGGATTAAATTATTCAAATCTGTAGCTACACGAGTGAGATTTTCTTTAAAAACTTTAGGCTCATTAATTTTTCCTGATGCGATTATGGATCTGTAAATGGGTTCAATTTGTGCCGAAATGGGAATTTCCGACGGATCGTTAAGAAGATAACTATTTTCTCCAGGATTGTCTAATTCCTGAGCGGACGGCTCTTCAAAAGGAATGATAGGTTCAACTTTATGTTTTCTCCAGATTAAGTTGAGAGCTGGGGTTCCCTTGATAGCGAGTAAGCCTATCAAGCCTTGTGCAGTTACGCCTAGATCTGTGCTTACTGAGTCTAGGTGCCAGGGTATCCAGTTTGCCGGGTGTGAGTCTTCCTTTTGACTGTCTGAATATTCAGAAATTGATTCTAATGCAGTTTGTTGAGTAGCGTAAAGACTTTCAATAGTAGCAGACAATGGTGCTGGAACTGTATTGTCTAAAGAATTAATTTTGTGTGAAGCACGGGAGTCTTCGGGAAGCAGATACCACGCGGTCGGCAGTTGATTATTCTCAGCTAAAGATGAATGTGCAAAGGAAAGAGAGAGAAAAAGGAATAGAAGTATAGGCTTAAGCAGGAGTGTTTTTTTCATAGAAATGCATTCTTTTATAAAATAGGCCTGTGTTGATTTCATTACTTTAAGGCACATAAGAATCCGAAGAATTAGAAAATATTAATCTGAGCTCTGGGTATGCTCCAATTTGCCATGGACCGAAGCCCACTTGTGCATTCACTCCAATTCCAAACGCCATTGCCCTTAATTGCCAAGGCGAATTTGAGTGAATTTTTGAAAGTGCAGACAACGATGGTTTCTGGATAGCATTTATCGTCCTAGAAAACCTTTTGATATATTCGAGTTGAGGAATGTGAATGATCGTGGGATCTCCGTTTTTATCGATACCTATGACTTCTATTAAATGGTCAATCTTCCGGCAACTAGAGGTAAAGATCAAGAGATAAAGGAGGGGTAAAGTTGTGAAAATCTTCTTATATGCCATAGTATCTCCAAAATATGAGTGGAACGACTTGTAAAAATAAAAACGTACAAAAAGCCCATAGTGCGTGATTAGGTGTGAGTCCAAAATTCTCGATGGAGACTGATTTTCGGCTTTTACCTAAGAAAATATTTCCAAACATTCGAATTATAGTAAATCCGTTCAATACATAATTGAAACAAACAGAAGCGGCTCCAATCATACTATGGGGGACTAGGTGATGAAACAGGAGATCCTCACCTATAAACGTGAAAGTAAGGGGGAATCCAACCATACTGATAGAGGTGAAAAAGAAAAGCGAAGCAGTATTAGGATAGGTTTTGACTAATCCATTGATTCTGAAAGCGTCTTTCCATTTTCGATCTCTAGAAATACGGCCGAGCGAGAAGGTAGCAAATGCAAGCCCGGTGGCAATGCTGATTGTGTAAAAAGCTAATTCGCGAGCTGCGTGTGAGTCAAGAAGGGAAGCCGCTAAAACTGGGCAAATCTGGCTAATAAAAACGAAAAAAAGAGTGGCAAAAGGATTTGATATTTCTTGAAAGGCGAGGATTGCGAACAAAACCGACACTATAAGTAATAAATAGGCGATTGCTGTAATCTTCAGTACCAGACCCAAACCTGTAGCGCACATGATCAAAGTAGAAATTAAGGAAAAAATAATTAGTGTTCTAGAGGACTTGTATTCTCGGTTGGGGCGCCAAAGGGGAAACAGGATTGAGGTAACCCAACCCAAGAAATTAAGAACAGCTTGCACTATCCTTTCAGAGATAGCGTCGATATAACCTTCATTTAAGCAGAACAAAAAGGACAATTCAACGAGGCGATTAGGAAGAATAATTTCGGGAAGCCATCTAGATCGATAGATGATTCCGCCATGAGCAGAATGGAAGCGGAGTTGATCCGATACTATTGAAGGGGCCGTTAGAAGTTGGTAGCCCCGCAGCAGGGCATTTCCAACAAAATGTAAGAGTACGAGGCGATTAAAACCCAAAGCTAGTTCCAGGAACATCATGCCGACTTGAGCTGACGATGCATAGGCAATTTGTCCTTTGATCGTAGTTTGGAGCCTTCCAAATGCACTCGCAAGAAATGCACTT
>JBDSKY010000412.1:0-4066 GCA_039916675.1 Bdellovibrionia bacterium | reverse complement strand
GATACGATTGTCCAACATATCATCGAAGCCAAAATAAGCCTTCACAAAAGCATGGTCTCGAAGGGAGTCACCTAGGAAGTTAAAGGCCCCGCCGGCCATAAAATTCACCGAATAATTTCCGCTACCTTGGATCCCAATCGAAGGGGCTAGCAAGATCTCCCAGTGGTCATTAACGAAATAACCCAACGATGGATTCAACTCAGAATTTTTACCCAAAAAATTCGCCGAATAATTCCCTGTGTTAAACTCTTTTGTATAGTCAGCTAAAGATCCTGTCCAAATTTCCCATCGAGCGCCATCCGAAGCCCGAGACTCAACAGCCCAGAAACTCAATAAAACAACACTCACGCCACAAGCTAACCAACGCAGCAGCTTACTCATGACTTATTCCTTTATTAATGCTCAAATCTGGATAAAGTTCCATCAAGGCATCTGGGAACCGATTGAGCAACTCCTCCCGGCATTTTTCCGAAGTCCGGCCTTCACAAAAATTGCCAATCTTAAGATCATCTAAGTCTGTAATCTTGATTAAGCTAAAACTTCGTGAATGATAAAAATCGTCTTCTTCAACTTTTATCCAGGCCTTGCTGTCTCGATTGACCATGACCATCTCACGAGTGGGTGATTCCTTATTCGTCCGAATAACAATAGTGCTATCGCGTGTTTCTCTTAACAAGGACTTGCCAGTAATCAAGCTCGAAGGGATTTCAGGCTTCACACCCATGTAGTCAAACAAAGTCGGGAATATATCCATGATTGAGGCGATAGAATTTCTTAAATCGATACGGAGCGCTGGATCTGCACCCAATTGCATCGCCAGAAGGATTTCAGCCCGTTCCTTGTAGGGGATTCCACCATGAGCGGACTCTCGGTTTTTCTCATAAAGGCTCTCTCCATGATCAGAGAACAGCACGATCACAGCATTTTCATTGCCCGGTAAAGATCGAACCAATTTTAACAATCGCTCAAAATTTATATCTGAAGCCATTACCGAGTTCATGTACCTGTTTACGGTAGTCTTCATGTTTGAGAAATCTTCTCTAAATCCAATATTCTTTCTCGCGCCGGATACCAACGATCCCCACTTATAAGGATCGTGATTATTGTACAGCGCGATAAATGAAAGATGACCTTCCGCTGATTGGATTGTCTGAGGAAGTTTCGATTCTAGGTTTTCGATTGTGATCTCGTCTCGATTGACCCCAAATCGATCATCGTAATGTGGATCCGTAGCACATCGATCCAACAATCGAGTTTTCCAACCAAAGAAAGTCGTCAAAAAGCGTTTCCACGATGTTCCCGACGGTCTCTCTTCCACATCGCATTCCCAGGCAAAACCGTAGGTATTCAATTTGTAGCCTATTTGGTTCAAAACTTTAAAAAAGAGCGAACCATAGTGATTAGTGTGAGACTGGGCTCGTGGCACCGCATCGTAAGTAATAAATGACGGTAATCCATGAAAAAAACTAAACATGGAATACCAAGTCGCCGTCCCAGACGCATACGCAGTTTCAAAGGTCAAGCTGTCATTATAAAATTTTTGAATTGCACCTTTTTGGCTTAATGCCAAATCCGGCCTAAGCGTGTCAAAGAAGAGAAAATAAATATTGGGCCTAGTTTTTGCGGAAAACCCGTTGGACTCTACAAAGTGTTGCATTTCGCCCAAATCTGGGGCCTTTCGAATCTTACCAAATTCTACATCATGAGTATTGGAACATGAAATGAGAAGGAGGCATGGCAGAAACGATAAAGCTATTTTCAAAGACATCTGAACGCGGAACATACACGTTGTTAACGTCGTTTTCTATAGAAATATAACTCTTAGCGTTATAACTACATCCAAATTAATAAAAAAACACTCACCTCAGCACTACATCCACAAGCTCCGAGATCACCCGACCACACTGGGCACAAGATTCTGCCTGAATTCCTAAAATAGCATGAACCGTGGGAACTAAGTCATTGTGCTGATACACGTTCGATGATGCAATCCCCTTCCGGAGAGACGGACCCAATGCAGCCATCCAGATTTGATCTGAGCCTGGGGTGGATGATCCGTGATCGGTCCAACGGCCATTATACCCTCGGCCGTGATCTGTTGTAACTAGGATCAACGTAGATTTACCTTCCTCTCCCCAGCTCTCCAAAATCTGTAGGATCGATTCAATAAATTGATCGTACCGTCTTAAGGTATTTCGATACGCTTCACGCTTATTGGAATGAGCAAACTCGTCAGCATCATTCAATGAAATCGTAAGTAGCCTAGGTCGGTACTTTTTTAAATACCAAGTGGAAAGTGCCATAGTATCTTCATCGAGACGCACATCTCCACCCGATCCTTTTTTTATCAAGGTCTGATTGAGGGCTTCGAGCTCTAAATCTTTACTCGGAGAAAAACTCTCTATCCAAGGAAGAGCTCCCGCGTTTACATTGGTTCCCCCCTCTCGACGTTCAACAGCCTGTGCAATCTTAGACCATGAAGCCAAAGTAACTACTTGTTCTTTACGCAGTTTAAGCAAACGGAGGACTCTTTCCTGTACCGTCTCAATGGGGACCCAAGAACAGGAATTTGAAAAACAGTTGTGGGTCACCCCCGTAAACATGCTTTGATATGCAGGGAGACTGACGGCAGTTGGATTTGAAATCCTCATGGGAGCTCCCCCATCCGCGTCTCCAAAAGCCACTCCACTGCTTTCTAGACGGCGATGTACGTCTTTGAAGGCCAAAGACTTTCGATCAGAGCCAACCTTGAATCTCTTGAGTGGCTCACCGTTCTCTCCAGATGCTTCGTCCGTTCCATAAAAAAAGTCCTGCCATCGAATTCCATCCAGCGTAATCCAAATGACGTTCTTGTTTGTGTCTTCCACGGTAATATTTTGAAAAGGTGTTTCCGGGACCAAATAAGTGGGAAACGAAGTACAAGAAGATAAAAAGAAAATAAACAAAAGGTAGCTGAATGAGAGGGTTTTCTTTATCGTTTTTTTTATGGTTTGCATTGACCGTGGTGCTCTCTTTACAAAAGTTTAGCCTGTTCATCGAGGCGAGGGAAACCTTGGCCTTTTGGCCGAGTTTGGAGACAACTATAGACAGAGTTGCTGCCCCGAGCAACCGGTTTTTGGGACCCATGATTTCGGCCAATTGCAATGCTTCAAATCATTTTACCCACGCGTCATGCCCCCATTGCAAATAGACCAAGCACCTGAAAAGCTGTCAACCTAATACCACCACTCACGAGCAGGCTTTACCCCGGCAAACAGCTCAAATTAAGAAAGATTTATCCTCATTTATGTCAATACCTGAACAATCTGGCAGATGTTTTGCTGCTAAGAACATTGGAGAATAATCTATGACGCTGAAACTTTCCCAGTATATGAGCACTAGAATTCATACTATTGGAAAAACACTTCCAATTGAAACTGCTCGAAAACAAATGACTAAACACAAAATCCATCATCTTCCGGTCTTAGAAGCTGGGAAATTAGTAGGAATTATTTCAGATCGAGACATCCAACACCTAGTATCCTTCCAACCTGCCAAAGATCTTACTGTAGGAGATGTAATGGCCCCAGATCCCTATATTGTATCACCGAATACTCATTTAGCCGAAGTAGCAGAAAAAATGGCAAGACATCGATTTGAGTCAGCTATCGTTCAAGAAAATGAAGGCAACCTAGTCGGAATTTTTACCTGTGAAGATGCCATGCGAGCCTTAGCGGACGTAATACGGGACTCGAAAGCACATGATCGTAACAAAGCAGCTTAATGCTTGAATAAGCGTTTTTATCGGCATTCTCGATTCATTGGGGAGGAAACTGGGGATATGAGGAGTTCCGAGACGATTACCATCTCCAATGAGGTTCTAAGCCGAGGCAGTAAGCCTACCTATTCAATTTTATCTATAAGACCTATTGACAAACTGCAGTAAATATTGTCCAGCCGCCAACACTCCCGTTATGGCTATGATGGCAAGAACAGCTGGACTTGCCGAAGAAGGATGTAGCACACAACAGCAATAACCGCGATATCACGAATTCCAAGTAAAACGGCCTCATATGGCGAAAGCCGC
>JBDSKY010000411.1:0-7791 GCA_039916675.1 Bdellovibrionia bacterium | reverse complement strand
GCTCAAGGATTGGGCCCATATTTGATATAGTTCGAATATGGCCTCGAAAAAGAAAATCGAAAAAGTAAGTAAGGCGTTACCAAAAAGGTCGCCAAAGAAGTTAAAAAGGTGGGTTATCAAATCTGGCAGTAGCCTGGTCTGCTCTGGCGGTCCTCTCCTGATTCGGTCGTGGATGCAGCAAGTGATGACCCTTCGCAAGCGCTACGGCATTGAAGTAATATGGGTTACCTCCGGTGCTATTGCTTCAGCTACTACAAGAACGGGTTTTAAGAAAAAGAAACGGCAGCTCTCTGAAAAACAGGCATTGAGTGCCATAGGCCAGCCTCTAGTCATGGATCTATATAATTTGGCACTTCATGCTGAGGGTCTGTTAGGGGCTCAGATTTTGCTGACTTATGGTGATTTAATTGATAAAAAGCGGCTCACAAATTTCAAGACTACTCTGGAGCATTTATTAGATTGGGGAACAGTTCCCGTACTGAATGAGAACGATGCCATTGCGAATGAAGAAATTAGATTTGGTGATAACGACTCGTTATCAGCAAAAGTGGCCATACATTCCAATGCAGACAGGCTCCTAATCCTCACTGATGTCGATGGGTTGTATGATAATGACCCTAGGAAAGTGCCTGATGCGAAATTACTTCATCGCCTCACTGGGGTGAGTCCAGCCTTGGTTTCCAAGACGCCCAGGCAGGCGGGATCCAGCAGTGGCACTGGTGGAATGTTTTCTAAACTAATGGCAGCCCGTGAAGCAACTCATAAAGGTGTCGAGACTTGGCTGGTAAAAGGCGACCATCCTTCAGTCCTGCTCCAAGTTGCCGAGGAAAAATTAATTGGAACCCGAATAGAGCCTAATAAAAGAAAGTCGAAGTTATGAAAGAGTCAGAGATTATCGCTAAGTTGAGTGAGCAACGAGATGCTGCCCGGCAATTCAGATCGATTTCGTCTAAAAAGAAAAACGCTGTTCTCAAGAAAGCTGCGCAGCTACTGCTTGCCAGGCAAGACGAGATCTTGAAGGCCAATCAACTAGATTTAGCCGCTTTGGATAGAGCGAATAAGAGTAAGGAAAAAGACAAGAAGCCTAAGGATAAGAAAAAATCAGGTAGCCCCGCTTTCAGGGATCGTCTTACCTTAAATCCAAAAAGAATTTCTCAAATGGTGGAAAGTCTTAAGCAAGTAGTAATGCTTTCAGATCCAGTCGGCGAAATAGTTGAAGAGAATCGCCTTAAAAACGGTCTGCGCTTAAAACGTCTTAGATCCCCGCTTGGTGTGATTTTCATGATTTTTGAATCCCGGCCTAACGTGGCTATCGAAGCATTTTCACTCGCATTTAAAGCGGGAAACGGGATTATTTTAAGAGGAGGTCGGGAATCGGGTAAGACTGTAAATGCTCTTTACGGTATCTTGACTGATGCTCTGGCAAGTGAAGGAATCCCTAAATCACTTCTCTGGGGAATTACGGACACGAACAGAGAAATCGTATCTTTTTTGTTGAAGCAAAAGAAATGGATTGATGTCGTTGTTCCTCGTGGTGGTGATTCCTTGATTGAATTTGTTGTTGAGGAATCCAGGATTCCAATTATTAAAAATGACCGTGGAATTTGTCACGTGTATGTCCATAAGGATGCCGATCAAGCGATGGCTGCAAAGATTATCGTAAACGCCAAGACCCAACGTCCGGGGGTTTGTAACTCGCTCGAAACCGTTCTGATTCATGAGGCGGTGGCGTCAAAATTTCTACCGTTTATTTATGCCTCGATGGATTCGTTTGGAGTCAGATGGAACCTTTGCCCTAAGTCTTATTCCCTGCTTAGTAAGTCACGCCTACAGAGTGGAGCTTTGAGCAGGAAGGGAGAGGGCAAGTTAAAGATCCAAAAGGCTACCAATAAGAGTTGGGATACTGAATACCTGGACTTAGAGATCAATTGTCGGATTATCAAAAGCGTTGAAGAAGCAATTACCCATATTGAAACACATAGCTCCAAACATTCAGACGCGATTATTACGGCTTCACCAAAGACAGCTGCAAAATTTCAACAAGAAATTGATAGTGCGGTAGTATATTGGAATGCTTCCACCCGCTTCACAGATGGTTTTGAGTTTGGTTTAGGTGGGGAACTCGGTATAAGTACTCAAAAGCTGCATGTAAGAGGTCCTGTCGGACTTAGGGAATTGACGAGTACTCGGTGGGTTGTTGATGGACAAGGACAGACCAGGGAGTAGTGACGGAATTAATAAGAACACAGGAAGAGGGTAGGCTAGATGAAGATCGGGATCTTAGGTTTTGGAAAAATGGGCGAAGCTATTGCGAATGGCTTGATGGAATCAAATCATTCAAAAGACTTCGAAATTACGGCTACGACCAGAACCGCGGACAAAGCTTTGATGATCTCTCAGCGTTTGAATATCAGCTGTCACATTCAAAACGATCGTTTGTTGGCTGAATCAGACATTATTTTACTTTGTATAAAGCCACATCAGGCTGAAAAATTGCTCAAGAAGTTAGCTCCCAAGTTCAGAAAAAATCAATTGATCCTTTCAATTTGTGCCTCCGTAACTACAGAGCAACTTTATACCTGGTCGGGCAAAAAAGCGGCCGTAATCCGTACCATGCCAAATACCCCCTGCCTAATTCGTAAGGGGATGACCGTGTTGTGTGCCGGTCCAGCGGTGAAGGCTGCACAAATGGAAATTTCCAAGCAGATTTTTGGAAGCTTGGGAGAGACGGTTGTCATTGAAGAATCCTTAATGGACGGAGCGACAGGATTAAGTGGCTGTGGGCCCGCCTATGTTTATTTGATTATTGAGTCGCTTAGTGAAGCAGGCGTGAAAATGGGACTACCGAGAGAGGTAGCAACCTTACTGGCTGCGCAGACCTTATCCGGGTCGGCCCAAATGGTACTTCAAAGAGGCGTTCATCCCGCTGCGCTGAAAGACGAAGTCACAACTCCTGCTGGCTGTACAATTGATGGCTTGATGGCTTTAGAAGAAGGTCGTCTCCGAGTTACGCTAATTAAAGCAGTGCTGGCAGCTGCGAAAAGAAGTCAAAGTTTAAGAGAAAAGGTTTAAGTAAATCAAATGGTCGAAAATAGAGCGCCAAATCAGACAGGCCCCAATTCAATTAGTTTTTGGAATCGAGCAAAAGCTCAAGAAGAAATCGAACAAGTTTATGGTGAGGATGCCGTTCGCCTTATCTATGATACCAAAATTGGACAAAGTTTGGCCGAGGGAGTTCTTAGTCGCACTTGGTTTAGTAAGCTTTATGGAACCTACCAGGCCTCTAGTGTGAGTGCTCATAAAGTTGAGCCGTTTGTTAAGAAGTTTAATATCCCAATGGCGGACTATGAAGCGGGCCCCTTTAAGAGCTTCAATGAATTTTTTATAAGGAAGTTTCGGGACGGTAAGCGTCCCTTTGTAAGTTCGCCTTCAGAAATGGGAGCTTTTGCGGAAGCAAGATATTTGGCTTACGAGAAGATCCTTCCGGAGCAAAAGTTTCCGGTCAAAGGCAAGTCTCTTTCAGCCGCAGCGTTGTTAGGGAGCAAGGATAAAGGAAAGATATTCGAGGGGGGGCCGTTACTGTTAGCTAGACTTTGCCCAACGGATTACCACCGGTTTCACTTTCCCGATGCAGGCCGAGTGATACGGTCCTACACGATTCATGGCAAGCTTCATTCGGTGAATCCTCTAGCTCTTAAATATAAGGACGATATTTTTATTACCAATGAGCGGCAGGTTAGCATTTTGGAGACCCAGAACTTCGGTCGTTTGGCGTATATTGAAGTAGGGGCTTTGTGTGTGGGTAGGATTATTCAGAGTTTTAACAAGGGTGGTAATTTAGAATTCAAACGGGGTCAAGAAAAGGGTTACTTTCTCTTTGGCGGTTCTACTGTGATTGTGCTGGGAGAACCTGGAATTTGGACGCCTGACTCGGATCTCTTGGAACAAACTAGACAGGGTCGTGAAACATTGGTTTGTCTGGGCGATCGAGTGGGTACTCGAATTAAAAAAATTTAGAAACTCTTGATAGGGAGCCGGTAAATTTCAGGACACCCACTTACCATGCAGATAGCGATATGCACACCATGCTTGGCAACTTAGTGAGAACAGGTAGAACACAGCTATCCACCACGTATTTTTTTTCGAAATCATTTTAGGTAAAGTTCGAGCAGTGTCGCATTCCTTGATTACGGTTGCTAAACAGAGCACTAACGGAAGGTAGATGGGAAGGGCGTACCGAATCATCCCGTCCATGCCTCCTCCGGATTTTCCCGCTACCGTAATATAGAATAAACCCGCTGCAATGATGTAGAGAGGAAGTCGTCGGGCTTTTTGAAGGTCCAGTCGTAGAGCAATACCGGCAATAGCAACCAACCACGGCACCATGGCTCGATTCATTGACAACTGGGTATCTTCGAAGAAGAATTTTGGAATGTATGAGGAAGGCTTAAAAATAGCCCAGTAATCGGGTTGCTGGCCTACGAGTTTGCTAAGGTGAAAATAAATATCCCAGCTGCCAAATTTGTACTGGCAAAAGAAAAAAAATGCAATCAGTCCAGAGGAAGACAATAAAGATAGGATAATTCCATTTAAATAGAAAGTGGGGTTGGTACGAAGCATGATGTTTGCTGGCCTCGACGTCGGGATAAAAACATTCTTTAAGAACGGGTAGATTGCTAATGGGATTGCGGGTAGCCGAGAAAAAGTAGCCAGAAATCCATGTGCTGCAATCGCAATCCAAGAAATAGCCTCTACTATAGTTTTATTTTTTAAGGGAGTCGGCAGTTGCCGATGGTGCTGGTTGTCATTTATTTTAAGATTTTGTGTTGCTTCGGAGCGTTTCCGAAGCTGAGACATGAAACGATCGGTCCAATAAATAAGCCCCATAGCTGCTGCTAAAAGAGTTGACTCTGAATAACCGCAGACTAGATAGAACGCGCCCGGTGCAAATCCGAAAGTAATTGCGGCTACTAAAGCTTCTTTTTTTGTAAAATTTCTATCTAGAAAGAAGAGAGAGAAATAAAACCAAAAAATGAAGCAAGCCAATTGAGCTGCAACTAATAGTGCGTACTGAGCAGGTAAATGAAAAGTCTCTTGAATATACCTAGTTAAAAGTGGATACGTGGGCAAATTAGTAATGTTGGCTCGGTACTGGTGAATATCAGAATTCTCAATTGGTTTACCGTCTGCCGGCAGATGATAGCCATTTTGTGCAATTTCAAAGAATCTCAGACTGTCCCAATTATTGAAGCGCTGGTATCCGTTCAGAAAAGGGTTTGGTGAGCTTTGGATGTCCCAATCGGGGGCTACTTCCATCTGATAATATTGGGTAAGAGGGCGCGGGTCTTTAGGTGCAAAAAGCCAAGTAAAAGCAATTTGGAATAAACAGAGGGATAAGCCTAAATAGAACGAAGGTAAAATATTGCTATAGCTTTTTGCAGAGGCGCTGATGTTAGTGTTAATTTGTGTCTTTTCCAAATTTCAGCTTCCGATTCTATACAGTTCTGACGCCAAACACTGAATTGGGTCTTGAGTTAGCATTGAGTTTTTAATGATCACCCGTAACCTTAGCTGAGGCCAGAAGATTCCGTGTATTTTCCTGCATTCTATCGAATAGGAGCCGGTGATTAACCGGCGTCCTCTCACACCACCGTACGTACCGTTCGGTATATGGCGGTTTATGAAACACTATGACACTTAACCCACATTTCTTTCAAGGAGACAGTACCACCTTACACACTGAAGTATAATTTCTGACTCAAAATGAGACCCCTTGAACTCCATAAAATCTTCCTTCTAGAAAGTTAATAGGATTAGTTTAACAGCAATTATAAAAAATATCTAAATTTGCGACATATATGGCCCCCCTCTACCGATAATAATGCCTACGCTCCTAACTACAAAAATTTCCTGGATGTGGCGGCTACCCAGCACGAAAACGAGAGGTCGACACGATAGGAAGGACCGATCCTTGCATTGGCACTCACAGCTTATGCCTCTGGAGCCGATGTTAAACGTGCACTCGATTCGGATTTCAAGCCCACCTGGCTAAATCAGTGGATGCAATAAAATTGAGTGAAACGATTGCACGATTAGTCGTGCGAAAGGAGCAATTCTTATGACGACCCCTGCTTCTGAAGCCCTTAGGCGAAAATCCAAGATTATTATGACGACTTGGGAAGAGCGCGCTCGCGAAGAGATCGCTTCGGCTTATGGGGCTAGTTCGCTTTCACTGCGAAACGCCTTGCCCGGACATCTGGTTCAGCTTGCTGCCGTGCTCGATTCCGCAAATGAAAAGAGCGCCGCGGAAATCGCTAAAACGACACTTCTTAAAGAAGATATTGGAAGGGCACATGGTAAAGACCGAGCAAACTTTTCGCTCTACTCGATTCAAGAGGTCATCTTAGAGTATCGAATTCTCAGACAAGTCGTAATCCAAGCTTTGGAGGAAGACGTTCCTCTTTCCTTGATAGAAAGAGAAATCATCACAGATTTGACCGAGCAGGCCGTCAATGATGCAGCCGTGGAGTTTTCAGCTACCCTGAGTGATATGAGAAATCAATACACGGCGATTCTTACCCATGACTTGCGTGGCCCAATCACTGTTGCAAAGGCAAATGCCGAATTGATAAAAAGAGGCTCAGACAAACCGGGCCTCGTGAAGAACGCGACTTTCATAATAGAGAGTCTAAAACGGATGGATTCAATGATTCAAAACTTGCTAGACGCTGGACGCATCCGAGCAGGTGAGCCTCTTCTTGTCAACCTGGGCGAATGTGATCCTGCGTGTGTTATCCGTGAAGTCCTCGATGAAATGATCTCGGTCCACGGAGACCGCTTTGTTTTTTCGTCTGGTGCTGACATTCTAACTTGGTGGGACAGTGACTTATTTCGGCGCGCTCTTGAGAATTTACTGACCAACGGTGTGAAGTATGGGGCCGCCCAAGGCCGAATCGTTGTGAGTCTGGAGCAGAATGATTCATCGGTAAAAATTACTGTCCACAATGAAGGAAACCCTATTCCTGAAAATGAGAAATCAACTCTCTTTCAGAACTACCGACGTTCAAAGTCTGCCGAAAGGAGTTCTGAAGGTTGGGGACTGGGTTTGACTTTGGTGTCAGGTGTGGTTCAGGCTCACCATGGGACCGTTGAAGTTGAGAGTTCAGAAGGGAAAGGTACGTCGTTTATCATGAGATTACCTAAGGACTGTCGCAGCAATGGTTCAGCGATCGGTATACCGTTCAAGAAATTGATGAATGAGGAGTCGGAGCAGTGCAAGTAGCAAGCAGATATGTGCAAGAATGAATAAAGATCCGTAAGTCCGCACAATGAAACAGCTTGCATTATTAGAATGGATGCGTCATAAATTCAAGCATAGCGCCTAAAGATCGCTCACGTACGACGACCTTGTCGATCGTTAGATTGGAGTACGTAATGAGCCGCAAAAAACAACCCTCCTCTCTTAATCGTGGCTTAAAGGCCCCACCACACAAATCAGTTGTGAGACTTGTGGAATCTCGCGCCAAGAAGCTTAGTCCGTCAGCTCGCATGGGCGGCTCGCCACCTATTTTGACCAAGACCCACCCGCAATCTCGACAGCTTTTTGTTCAAAGCGGCTTTCCTATCGTTGGAATAGGAGCATCCGCCGGAGGACTAGAAGCCGTTACGCAGCTTCTCGCTCATCTACCGATTGATACTGGGATGGGATTTGTTCTCCTGCAGCACTTAGATCCCAAGCAGGAAAGCCTGTCCGTAGAAATTTTTTCTCGCTCGACTCGCATGAAAGTTACT
>JBDSKY010000410.1:0-2518 GCA_039916675.1 Bdellovibrionia bacterium | reverse complement strand
CTATATTGCCATGATCTCCGGTAGTACTCAGGGAGTTGACTCCAATGATGATGTTGATCTGCCGATGAAGCATATTGGGGATCTTTTAGAAAAACACGGAAAAACTTGGCGAGCTTATGGGGAAGATTATCCGGGGAATTGTTATCTCGGCGGGTCTTCAGGTAACTATGTTCGGAAACATATGCCGTTTTTGAGCTTTGAGAGTGTTCAAAGGAATAAAGCGCGCTGTAATCGGGTTGTTTCTGCAAAAAACTTTGGCAGTGATGTAGCCCATTCCAACTTGGCCAATCTTTCCCTCTACATTCCCAATCAACTCAACAATGGGCATGACACGGGCGTGGAATATGCCGATCATTGGTTGGGGGAGAAAATGCTCCCTATGTTAGAGCAAAGAAGCGCTGAAATGGATACCTTGTTTGTTGTTACTTTTGATGAAGGTTCTATATTCGGTGATAATAAAATCTACACGGTCCTTTTTGGAGCAGGTATCCAGGAAGGAATTGTTTCGGATCATGCCTATAGTCACTTTAGTCTTCTGAAAACCATTGAAATGATTTTGGGCGTTCCGAATTTAGGGTTAAATGACGCTAGCGCGGACTTTATTGATGACGTTTGGAAGACTGATTAAGTTTTTCCTTATATTTAGTCGTTTAGAGGAGTCGTGTTTAGAAGGAAGCCCAGTGATCTTCTTAGTAATAATCCTTCAATTACCAGATAGAGAATTAAGCTAGCAGTAAACACGACTCCTTTTAGAATCGCCCAGGCAGCAGTAGACCAGTAGAGGCTAGCCCAGACTGCTAAGACCGCATGCAAGGCAAAGAATAGCCCCAACCGGATTGTTAAACCTCGGAAAGCTTGACTCAAAGTTTGAAGTAGCTGACCAGCATCTGGCCGATTTGAAATAGGATTCGGCAATCCACCCTGCTTTTGAAACATGATTAATAGGAAAGGCTTATTAATTATGACAGAGCCCCAGAGAAAAGCCGCCATTCCAAATTCCAGTATCGCTGGCTGAAGTTTGAACCACACACCCTCTTGAGTGATCAAGGATACCCCGCCGAGTACGAGAATCATTCCATTGCCTGCCCAGGTCATAGGTTCAACCTTTCCTTGGGATTTCAACTCCCAAAGAATTTCGCAGATGCCGAAGATCATTCCTGCGATAAGGCCCGCGAGTATTCCCACGTATTCTTCAATTACGGTAAAGGCGATGACGGGAAGGATTCCTGCTAAAAAGAGCGATTTGAAATTCTTCATTTTAGACGGAGGACCGCGCAGGTTTCTTCCGAAATTTTTCTTTGTAGAATCCCGGACTTCGGAAATATTCTCTAACTAGTAAAAGCGCTCCAATGAGTTCAGCATAAAGGAAACCTGGATGTCGTTTGCTGCCTAGATGTTCAAACACGTTTTGGAAAGGTGTGATTGGCATTTGTAATCCGTTAAGAGGCCACAAGAGTGAGGAGTTCTGGGACATTTCCTTAGCCCAAAAGTGATCCCCAAAACTATCTAGAATCAAATGACTCGCTACGCCTATGCTAAGAGCGGCGAGAAGCTTAGATCTTTTTACAAATGCTCCCAATGAGAGGAGTAGCGCAAATAGAGCAGTATGACCAAAAGTTCGACTGCCTGAAATTAACCCCAATTCAAGTCCCTGTTTCCCAGTGACCCACGATAAGCAGTAATAGAGTGGTTTATCGATTAGATCGGGAAGAATAGTCCCCAGATAAATCCATCGAAGTTTAAGTCTTCGAATAAATGGGCTTACAAGCGCCTTTCCGATTCCTAAGTGACCGAGTACAAGCATCGTTTAACTTTAGCAGAGAAAATAGAAGTATAGGTATGAATTTCAGTCTTTCAGCTCCTGGTCAAATGTCGCAAGAGCCTCACGAGCGATTCCATATGAGAATCCCCGCCTAAGTAGGGCTTGGATGGCCTTTTTGGCTATAACAGGATTTGCTTTAGCTTGAGGGTACCTTCTAGACACAACAGCCTTGGCTACATTCAGTTCAGACGTACCTGCCACGTCTTTCATCAAAACTTCGATGGACTCTCGTTCTGTAGAGATACCTTTTTCTTTAAGCTTCATTCGGATCCAGTTTGGGCCTTTTCCTCGAAGCGCTTGTTCTCGGACTACAATGCGGGCGTATTTCTCGTTATTGATATATTTTTTTTCAACCAGCTCCGAAACGACTTGAGTGATAATATCAGACGAAAATTTCTTTCGTTTAAGACACTGGGATATATCTCCTGTTGAGCATTCCCGGCGGTCTAAACGACGAAGGGCGATTTGTCTGGCCTCTGTAAGTGGATCTGTTTCAGGTGTCATAGTTTTTGCCGATGGCGAGTGTTTGAATTCAAAACTCCCTAAATATAACGCATCCGCTCCAAATGGGGAAAATAAATGTGTTGGGTTCGCCGTCCGGTTGAAGTAAAATTGTTGAGTCTATGCATTACCTCGCCAAATGTGTTGCAAAGGTGGACTTGCTCGTATACTTGTTCGCTCGAAAGAATTGGGGTC
>JBDSKY010000409.1:0-9888 GCA_039916675.1 Bdellovibrionia bacterium | reverse complement strand
CAGAATGGCTGAAAGGATCTAGAATAAAATCCTCGGATGCTCTGTTAGTCTTTTCAGTAGGCGGCGGCAATCGCGAGAAAAATGTATCAACCAACTTAGTCCGCGCCATGATGTTAGCGGAAGAGGTAGGCGCCAAGGTATTCTCCATAGTCGGCAAGGATGGAGGATATGCGAAACAAGCATCTGATGCCTGTGTCATCATTCCCGTGATCTCCTCAGAAAGAATTACTCCTCATACGGAAGGGTTCTGCGCTGTAGTTTGGCACCTATTGGTAAGCCATCCGGCTTTGAAAATAACCCAGACTAAATGGGAGACAGTAGGCGCTGGAGCAAAGGCGCCTTCGCCCGCTCTTTCTCCTACTCTTCAAGCCTAATTTGCGGTTCATAGCCACCGACTTGTGTGATTTCGAAGCCTTTGTGTTTGAGTCCTAGGCCTCGTCCGTTATTTTTTATCACGCGATGTGTAAATATGCCTCCTATCCTTAGGCCTCTATAAATGTTAAATTTATGAGCGCGAACGAGGTGGATTTATGCGCGATTCAAAGCGGCACGCCTGCGTACTAACCAATTTTCGAGTCATTCTTCCTAGATTTCAAATGAAACAGGAAGACGCCTCTGACTGGGTCTATGAGGCCCATGCTCTAGCTGAATCTAATAAAAACGGCCCCGATGCTATTAATCGTATTCGCGTTCTAAAAAACAAAAGGAACTTCGAACATTATTTTGCCAATGCTAGCCAGGTCAAATTTCGTTGGGTAGATGTTCCCGACGTCATGGGGAGAGAATGGAATAAAAATGAAATTTACTTACTAACCACGAGTGACACGGGCCGAGGTGAAACCTTTCAGGGCAAGAATATCCGAGATCGAACGAACTTTTTCTCTACGAGAGCTTTGGAAGCCTTTAAAAGTTTTTATCCTTCAGCAGCTGATCCTCCAGACCATTTGATTCACGTCACCTGCACAGGCTACAACTCACCCAGCGCTGCCCAGAGAATAGCAGCCCAGCACAATTGGATTGATTATCCAAAAATAACTCACGCCTATCACATGGGCTGTTACGCAGCTCTTTCTTCGATACGGATAGCAGAAGGCCTTCTCAAGATGAGCGTGCTGAGTCCCTCCTCTTCCCCTTCTCCCCGAGTGGACCTTGTACACACTGAGCTTTGTAGCCTTCACATGAATCCTACTGCCCACGAGCCTGAACAAATAGTGATCCAAAGTATTTTTGCCGATGGATATATAAAATATTCTGCGATGCCTTCAGAGGAAGCGTCCCGTGGCTTTATGATTCTAGAACACGCCGAGCAAATACTCCCAGACACAGAAGATGAAATGACTTGGATTCCGGAACCCTGGGGCATGGGAATGAGTCTTTCTAGAAATGTCCCCCGAAGTATTTCGCTGCATTTGCGAGCTTTTATAAAATACCTTTTTGAAAAAGCCGAAGTTTCCCTTCAACAAACTTTAAAGGAAGCCTTTTTTGCAATTCATCCTGGCGGTCCTAAAATCATTGACGAGGTTCAGGCTTTGCTTGCCCTTGATGACGCCCAAGTCCAAACGAGCCGTAACATCTTGCTCCACAGAGGGAATATGTCTTCTGCAACTCTCCCTCATATTTGGAAGGATTTAATAGAGCAGGTTCCACAGGGAACTAAAGTTGTAAGTCTGGCGTTTGGGCCTGGACTAAGTATCTTGGGATCCGTTTTTCAAGCGATATAGCGGAGCCTTTTCTAAGAGGAGTCCTGATGAAACTATTATTACAAAAGAAATTATGAAAATTTTGCTCTTTCCTTACCTTCTTCAGATGTTGGTGATGACTATCGATGAATTTTATTTTCATCGCAAAAGAGGTTTGCCTCTTTGGGAAGCCTATGGACACCCCCTCGACACTCTTTCCGTTCTCCTGTGTTATGGATTTGTGTCAATCTCATCCCCTTCTCCATTAAACACGATTATTTACTCCGTCTTACTCTCAATTTCCTGCTTGCTAATCACTAAGGACGAATGGGTGCACCAAAAGCTTTGTTCAGGTATGGAGCAGTGGTTACATAGCATCCTTTTCGTTCTGCACCCAATCACGCTTGGGCTCGCGGGATGGGGGTGGGTGCAAGGCGGCATCCATTCATTCTATGGAGAATTTACTTCCTGGACACCTTCCCTCTTAAATTTTATTAAATTTCAGATGTTCATGATTTTACTTTTTATGATCTATCAATTTTTTTATTGGAGAACCCGATGTACAAGCACAAGCCAGGAACGCCCCAAGTCGCTAACTCGATCTACAACCAATTAGGAGACCAATGGTACAATGCCTACGATAATCCAGTCGCATTATTGAGGGCTGAATCTCGGCTAAAAACACCTTGGATTCATCACCGCATCCAAAAATACTTTCCAGATCCCAACAATTGTCACATTCTTGATTTGGGATGCGGAGCAGGTTTCCTCAGCAATTCATTTGCCCTTCTGGGTTATTCGGTAAAAGGAATCGACCTATCGGAAGACAGTCTCTCCGTAGCCCGGCGCCACGATCCTACCGGAAGCGTGGTCTATCAGAAAGCGGATGCCTACAATCTTCCGTTTAGGAACTCGTCCTTTCAAGTTGTCACAGCAATGGATTTTCTTGAACATGTAGAAAAGCCAGACCTAGTTATCCAAGAAGCCGCCAGAGTATTGGAGGCGGGTGGACTATTCTTCTTTCATACTTTCAATAGAAACTGGCTTTCTGGCCTAGTAGTCATCAAGGGGGTTGAATGGCTCATCAAGAACACGCCCAAACACATGCATCTCCTCCGACTTTTTATTACACCCCCTGAAATGATAAACTTCTGTCAAACCCACGGCTTGGAAACTCTGGAAATAACTGGATTAAAACCTGATCTTAAACTCAGGCATTTATTGGATATATTTAAAAGAGAGGTCCCGAAAGACTTCTCGTTCTCCCTGACCCCCCGTCTTAATATTTCTTACTTAGGATTCGCGTCACATGTGCTATGATCGCGCCCATGATCGAAAATGAAACGCTCAATCAGTCGCTTGAACGGATACAGCAAGAATGGGGGCTCACTGACCTTCAGATGGCCTCTCTCTCTCATGTAGAAGAGCAGACCTATGTTGGTTGGAAGATGAAAAAAACGGATGCGCCCAATTCACCGGCAATTCCTCCGGGCATGAATACGGCAGTTCCTGTTGTTTCAATTTATAAAGCGCTTGTTCGGAACTTTCCTGAAACGGAAGATCGCATAAAGTGGCTCTTTAAAGAAAACGGAGATTTTGGTGGCAATAAGCCCATTGATATTGCAACCAGCTCAGTGGAGAACTTGTTCTGGATGTCTTATTATTTAGATTTTAAACGAGGCTAAATGTATGAAAATCGTTTCAATCATTTTGATAATTACCGGCCTTGCGGCCGTGATCTCAATTATCCTTTATTGTACGAAGTGGCTTTCCTCACATAAGGCCAATAAACTTGAACTTTTTGAGCCTGATTTAAAAGTCATGGACAAACCTGAAATGCTTGCCAAAATTCCCGAAAACGAAACTACCATTCCAGATTCAAACTCTCGAGCTTCAAATAAAAATAGAAGAGCAGGATAACTCTTACTTCACCTGAGTGATCATCCAAGCGGGGGGATCACTTGCTGGAAAAGATTCTACTGAGGCCTCTTCCACTACATCGCCCAGGTGATCAGGGGCACAGCCTTCCGGCGTAAATTCTCCGGAAGCCCCACTAACAACAGGATTTTTAAATGGCACTATATGAAGTCCCTTCCTTCCATCCTTTTTACCTATTAGATGCCTTCTATGGATCAGCTGGTAGACTGCAACCGCCAAGCAGCCTAGGGTCACACCACAAATAACCGCTAAGCTTGGTATCTCAGACTCGGAATCTCTAGGCTGCTCATCGTGCAGAGTATTCATAAAAATTTTGACTCCGTTTAAATCAAGCAATAGGAGGAGCTGCCCATTTGTGCAACTCCTCCTATGCGTCTGTGGCATAGAAGCAGATTTATCGCTCGATATTAGGCTGATTTCTTATGGCTCTGCTGGCCTGCTTTAGCGTGCTGCTCGCTTGATCCACCGCGAGTTCCAGAAGATTGACCTTCGCCTTCTTCTTCACCTTCTTCGGCTTTTCCACTCGATCCTTTGCCTTGGCGAGCTTCGCCACCTTTTTTTCCAATGTCAGCCATATGTTCTCGGTCTTTACTTACTGCTTCTCCACCTTTTCGAGCTGTTTCTTCTCGTGTTTGTTCGTCTGCAGATCCCAAACCACGTTTAGTATTTTCAGTCATTTAATTCTCCTTTTTTTGTTGAGTGTTCATTGATGCTCAGTTTTCAAATCAGCGGGCGTCACTTCTTTAAACGTAGGCAAGAAGAAGGCCGCCTATTTTGTGCAAGCTGTCTCTTCCGGCCGTAAAGAACTCGAAGCTCGTCCTTGGCCTGGTTGAGAACTTTTCTTCTGGAAATCGACAGATTTCGGCCTGCTCGATTAATGTAAAAATTTAACATCGACATCGCAGACTGAAATGGCCTTGCCTTTCGTCGATGACTCGAGTCTGACGACCTTTTCAGAGAACTTGCGATGCTTTTTGCGCTTTGCAGGGTAAAAACATTTTTCTCCAGATCTAATGCATTGCTTTCACGCGTGACCCGCGCGGACCAGTTCTTTGGCATAATCAGGCTGCTCGCAGTTTTTTCGCCCTTTTTTGCTTTCCCTTTGGACTGTAGTGTTCAACAAGCGCATTTACCTCAGATCCTAGGAGGACCACAATTCCCGCAATATAAAGCCAGAGCATTAGGATAACTACCGCGCCAATACTTCCATAGGTGGCACTGTAGTTGCCGAAATGAGAAACGTAGTATCGAAAAAGGACCGAAGCTCCAATCAGAACCATGACTCCACAGACGCTGCCAGGTGTAATAAATTTGAAGCTCTGTTCTGCATCCGGGCCGTAATAATAGACAAGAGCAAAGGCCAGGAGAAAGGCCGTCAAAATGATCGCCCAACGAAGAACTGAAAAAAACACCCCTACCACTGGACCTAAATTAAGCGCGGATTCCACCCAGTTCTGGATATCTCCCCCTACTACAATTGAGGAAAATGCGACAATTACCAATAATCCAACCAAAATAGTTAGACCTACGGCAATGGCGCGGCTCTTTAAAAATGGACGTCTTTCTTTTATATCATAGGTAATATTCAGCTGTTGCATGACTGCAAAGGTTCCATTGGAGGCAGCCCATAATGTACCCAAAGCTCCCACAGACAAGAGGCCCCCACTTTTATGTGAGACTACATCATTCACTATTCCCATCAACATATTGACCGCCTCAGGAGGTAGCATTTCCCTGAGAGAATCCAAAATAGCTTGATCTACATTGGCGATTGGAAGATAGGGTACCAGACTCAGAAGAAGCATCAGTGCGGGAAAAATTGCTAATGTCAGATAATACGCAAGAGCCGCTGCTCCGTTTGAAATATTATCTTCCTTCACTTCATTTTTCAAATCCGTGAAAAACTTTTTCCAAGACACACTATAAGGCATATTTGTAGATAAGTTAGTGCACGAGACATTCCATGAAACTTTTGCAAGGTAATCCGTTACAGATTTAAGCTACACGTCTAGGAAAATCCTTGTCTTTCGATGTTTTATCCAGCGACCTTCGTGCAATCATGTGATAAAGAAAAAGCACCAGCACAGCGCCAGCTGTGGACATGATAAATCCTGCTCCGTCATCCGGGCCATACCAACCAAGCCCTCGCCCTAACCAACCGGCTAATAATGATCCCACAATACCTAGAATACTTGTAATCGCTAAGCCCATATGTTGGCGGCCGGGAAGTAGCGCACGGGCAATCAGACCAACAATAAATCCAAAAATAATATAACCGATTACTTGCGACATAATTCCCCCTTGTGTTCAGGTCTTATAATCTCTTCTGCACAAACCATACTGCCGCTGGGCCACATTTGTACGCCAGGTCGTACCAGAAATAACTGAGGAGTAGCTCTTGCACCTTAGTGGTCATTTAGATTCTTAATTGCCACCACAAAGAGGAGAGTCCTATGCTCGCAATGACTTACCGAGGACCGTATCGAGTGCGTACTGAAAACAAGCCAATGCCCGAAATCGAGCATCCGAACGATGCTATTGTTCGAGTCACTCGCTCAGCAATCTGTGGATCTGACCTTCATTTGTATCATGGGCTTGTGCCGGATACTCGAGTTGGAATGACCTTTGGGCATGAATTTACCGGAATAGTAGAAGATATTGGCTCCACTGTTCAAAACCTAAAAGTGGGTGACCCGGTACTAGTTCCTTTTAACATTTCTTGCGGTTCCTGCTTCTTTTGTAAAAAAGAACTTTATAGCAATTGTCATAATACTAACCCTAATGCGACTGCCGTAGGAGCGATTTACGGTTATTCTCACACTACAGGCGGCTATGACGGAGGTCAGGCCGAATACGTTCGCATTCCTTTTGCAGACGTCGGCCCCTGGAAAATCCCCGACTGGATGGACATAGAAGACGCTGTCCTGCTGACAGATGCCTGTCCGACAGGCTACCAGGCCGCCGAAATGGGAGAGATTAAGGAGAATGATACAGTCGTAGTATTCGGCGCCGGACCCGTCGGCATATTTGCTGCGAAGTCAGCCTGGCTCTTGGGTGCCGGAAGAGTGATTGTCATAGATCATCTAGATTACCGCCTCGATTTCATCCGAAACTACGCTCAGGTAGAAACCATTAATTTTACCCAAATAAAAGATATTGTTCTTCATCTTAAAAAACTTACAGATTATTTAGGCGCCGACGTGTGTATTGACGCGGTAGGCGCAGAAGCAGACGGAAATTTTTTGCAGACATTTACAGGCGTTAAACTGCCAATGCAGGCAGGGGCCGCGACTGCTCTAAATTGGGCCATCGACTCAGTTAGGAAGGGAGGGACGGTTTCGGTAGTTGGCGTCTATGGTCCGACGTTTAATCTAGTGTCCATGGGGGACGTTTTGAACAAAGGTCTCCGAATTAATGCGAACCAGGCCAGCGTAAAACGGTACTTACCTCGATTAGTTGAGCACGTGAAAGAGAAGCGATTAAGCCCTAAGGACATCATTACCCACAGAATCCCTCTCGAAGAAGTGGCTGACGGGTATCATATGTTTTCCAGTAAATTGGATCACTGCATTAAGACACTTCTGATTCCACCGAAGGCGGCTTAAATTTCTACTATTTAAAATAAAATCAGTATTGACCCGTATTGAAAGGAAAAACAAAATGCTAGATTCAACCGAGTTGAAATCAAAGATTCCAGGATGGGGAATAGACTTGGACCCTAAAAATCGGCCAGGGGTTCCCAGAGAAAAGACATCTCCTCATGGCACTGGTGCCCACTGGGACGTGCCAGATCGCCAGATCCCCCGGGTAAAAATTTATAAATCCTCCGAACGAAGAAGTTTAACTCCCGTATTTGGAACTTCCTGTCCTCCAAAGGGATTAAGCGGAGTGCTGCGCGACTATGCCTATTCTCTGAGCGAAGCGAGGAAATCACACTGGTTCCTTTTGATTATCGCCGACCGGGTAGACGAAGTGGAAGGGATACTAGGAAGTATTTTTCAACTGCGTCCCCACAATCCATTAAAAGAAATGGGTCTCGCTACCGAATTCAAAGGAGAAGGGTTTCGCTCTCGTTTCGGACAACATCGAGCAGATGTAAGGCGAATGCGAATGGAAGCCCTGCTTGTTTTAGGATTAGGGGCACTGCTTCTAGGTCGAAAATTTATTTTTCGAAACCCCGACAAGCAAAGCACAGAAGGACTAAGTACGGACAGACGAAAATTTGGCCGTCGCAGCTCTGATAGGCAAAAGGTCGCGTAATAATTCGTATCTTAGCTTGTCTTCCCTTGAATAGTTTGGCACTTAAATAGGACAGCATTAAAACTTCAAGGGGGCTCAATTGGATATTAAAAAAGAACAAACTATTCCACCGTTGGTGGGTGGGGGTCTATTTTCTGCTGCCACCATTGAGGGGAGCAACCCCCTTGCAGCCAATAAACCAGGTCCAGAACTAGCAACAGGAATGATAGTTCTTGCAAGCCTGGCTGCGATTGCTGCTGGTTATTTCGCCAGTGTAGTGTTTATTCCAATAATACTTTCATTCTTTTTGTTTGTTTTATTGGACCCTTTGGTAACTTGGCTAAACCGGAGAAATATGCCCAGGAAGTTTACTTCCCCTTTGGTTGTGTTTCTTTTCATTGCATTTTTTAGCCTCTTCGTAGGAGCAGGATACGGAACCTTCGCCCGACTGGCCGAACACCTACCAGAATACGGAAGGAAAATTAAGACTCAGCTGAGTTCTGTACAAGGTAAATTTAAAAGCATTCAAAAGAATACTAGTACTATTTTACCGAAGGATCCGAACCACGAAGAAATCCAAAAGGTGGAAGTAGTCGAAAAATTTGGGGGTAGTTGGACTGAATATTTATTTCGTGGATTGAATTCAATTTTCGGCATCGTGACCACGGCACTCTTGATTCCCATCTTAGCTGTCTTTTTACTGCTTGAGAAAGAGTATCTAGCCAGTCAGTTAAAAGCTGCACTTGAACCCAAAATCTCCCTCGACTTTGTTGCAAATGAAGTGAATCAAATGGTGAAAGGTTTTTTCCTAGGAAATTTGGTTGTTGGACTTGTTACATCTCTCGGATTTTTCTTTCTGTTTTTAGCTTTAGATTTAGAGAACCAAGTGCCGCTTGCCCTTTTCTCCGGATTCATAAATTTGATACCCATCCTCGGAGCTTTTTTAGGGGCAATCTTGCCTATGGCACAATGTTATCTTCAATTTGACAGTGCCAGCCCGCTCTTAATCGTAATGAGTATTTCTATTTTCTTACACTTTTTTGTCGCGAACGTAATCATGCCTAAAGTCGTCGGTTCCCGTATCAATGTGAACGCAACTGCTGCCACCATAGGACTTGTTTTCTGGGGATGGATGTGGGGAGCCATTGGGCTTCTACTTGCTATTCCTCTCACAGCATTAATTAGGATCTTTCTTGCGTCGCAGGCCCCGTTTAGGACTTGGTCGAATATTCTGGCGGAGAATCCAATGGGTCCGCTGAGTAGGCTTACATTTTCAATACAGGGGTTGAAGAGGTTTAGCAAGCCACGGGTTTAGAAAGGCCGCTAACTGCAAGGTAGGGATGGACCACCACCGTTGTTTGTGTAACCCAAAGCACGTTCAGCTTGCTCAATCCCTCCCTGAAGGTCTCCCACTGTCTTAATCTTTGAAAGATCCACACCCAATGTCATAAGCATCTGAACTACATCGGCCGCCAGACCCGTCACTATTACATCCGTTCCCATGAGGTTACACACGGCAATGGTCTGGATAAGATAATTTGCACCTTCGGAATCAATAACGCCCACGCCTGTAACGTCAATCACAACTATCTTGGCGCGTGAGGATCGAATTTTATCAAGCAAGGTCTCAGTCAAAAGGCGGGCCCTGTAAGAATCCACTAGGCCAACTATAGGTAAAATGAGAAGCCTATCTCTTAACTGAAACACTGGTGTTGAGAGTTCACGAATGGCGTTCTGTTGTTGACGGATGGTACGTTCTCTGCCGTATATGAGTACATCAATAATAATTCCAATATCAAAAAATGCAATTTTCTTTAATGACATGAAATGTTCAAAAGCCTCTTGCTTTGTGCCTTTAAACTCATCCATCACTGTTCCACCAATAGATTTCATCAAGTGATGGAAAGCGCCCAGGAAAACTTGGATGTCCAAATTATATTTACTATAAAAACGTCCCAAGATGAGGCGTTGCTCTACATACTCGACGCCATAATCTCCTTCTACCATAGCCAAAAGATGCTCACGCTTTAAG
>JBDSKY010000408.1:0-5715 GCA_039916675.1 Bdellovibrionia bacterium | reverse complement strand
GGGTCTGGAATTTTAATTGTTGATTTCGGGGGGCTGGTTTTAAGAAAGACTTGTTGCAGCCGAGCAGCACCTAAAGGGAAACTTGCGGAGTTTAAAATATTCTTATTATGACAGATGCTAATTTCAGTGCTACCCCCGCCGATATCAATCAAACCGTACCGGCCCTTAAAGGATTCGTGGGATAAGATTCCTAAAGCAATGAGTTTGGCTTCCTCTTCACCTGAAATAATGCGAATTTCGATTTGAGTTTTTTGGCGAATTCTATCTATTAAATGAACCGCATCCTTGGCTTCCCGAAGTGCGCTGGTAGCAAAGGCGACGATTTTTTCGACTTGAAATCTCTCCGCCGTATTTTTAAAGCTCATGAAAGCGTGAACAGCTCTTCGAATTGCGTGAGGATCGAGCTTTCCATCTAGAAATACACCTTCGCCCAAACGGATCATAAGTTTTTCACGGTGGAGAAGATGTGCTTCTCCTGGAGGCGTCACTGAATGAATATCAAAGCGGACCGAATTCGTGCCTAAATCAATTATTCCGATTCGCACTGGACTCCTGTATTTGAACTTTACCGGCATTGAGCGTCAGTAGAGTCCAGCCGCCTTTGGCAAAATCTGCCTCCTTGCCAGTAAGCAGATTTACAGCTTCGGGAAGCCAGTCGCCGTGAGAGCACGCGATCGTGACTTTGGGGGCCTTGTTTTTCCACCAATCCAAAAAGTCTTTGATTCGATCTATGAACTTTGAAGCCCTTTCATCCTGCGATTCTTCATCTAGTAAGGCGTCTATTTTCACTTTTTTATCAAATTCGTCGGCGAGGGGCTCAAGTGTCTCAATGCATCTATGCTTAGGGCTGGAAAGGAAGAGAGGTTTTTCATCTTCAAACTTATCCGCGAACTCCTCTTTAATGCGGCGTGCTTGCTTTTGGCCCGTATCCGTTAGGCCATTGTCGGCTTTCTTAGACGTGGTATCGCGATGGCCATGTCTGACTAAAACAAGTATTTTTTCTGGATTTGGCATTCCTTACCCCTATGGTTTTGTAGCACTAATAAAGAAATTCAGTCAAATTGGATTATATTTGAGCTGGCGCAGCCGTGGGGACCAATTTTCGTTCTGCCGTGCGCAGTCCATCTCGGAGCTCATGAAGCTAATGATTTCAAGTTGTTATAAAAAATGGCGACCCCACCCCGGTTCGAACGGGGAACCCTCAGCTTAGAAGGCTGATGCTCTATCCAGTTGAGCTATGGGGTCGCATCAATGGAATTACCCCTCTATACAACAAAATGATGCAAACGTGATAATATTAACTGATATGGCACTGTACGAATATTTCTGTAAGGCCTGTCAGCTAAAATTTGAACAAATCTCCCGTTCGGGCGATCCAGAGAACGGGCAATGTCCAAAATGTCATAAAAATCAAACCCAAAGGCTCATTTCGAACTTTGCCGTTGGGGGTCGAGGTGACTTACGCGAGTCTACGATGCATGGATGCCACGACTGCGACGTTACCCCTTCGACTGGGGAGCATTCGCATTCCCATGATTCGGACTCGGGTTCGCATTCGCATGATTAGTATGCTTAGAGTCTTGAGTAGACCCGCGAGTGAGGCCGGGCTGGGCTTCACCGCTAGCTGTTTCAACTTGGCTATCTGAAGCCGGTTTTTTCTCGGCCGTTTGTCCAAGGCTTCCAAGATTTAAAGCAGCGGCGTGGACCGTGGAGATGAATTTTTCAAATGCTGCGGCCTCTAACATCCTAAGTTCAATCATTTTGTCCACGGACATTGAAGGTCGGTCTTTCTTCTGTTCTCTTCCTTGCTCTTGCAATGAAGTGAGGATGTCCTTCAGATGAGAGTCCTCTTCTTTAACTATAGCCTTTAAAACTCCAGGGTATCCTGCTCTTGCCAAGACGGGCTCATAGATAGGGTAGATCTGGTTCGCACGCTCTTCGATCAGGAGAGTGGTGAAAAGGTAGTTGGTATAGGAATCTTCGCCAATTTCAGCGTGTACGGCCTGATCGAGAGATTGGAAGTACTCTCTAGCTTCTTTGCCACACAGAAGGTGGTCTTCAGAATAGGTAGAGAGTTTACCGGAGCTCATTTTTAAAGCTAATTTTTTAAAGGTTTGTGCATGCCGGATTTCTTCCGCAGCGTGAGCTAAAATTTGGGAGGAGATTTTCTCTTCCTTCTGACTTTTTAGAATTTTTCTTGCACCTATGTATTCCAGTAAACTCAGCGTGTTTAGGAAGCGCGCATGGAGTTCGGGATTGGTTTCTAACTGGGCAATTGTCTTCTCAAAATTGGCATATTCAAAAGTCATAGTTAATCGTTCTCCTTTGAGTCGTGTATTATGGGAATCGTATATCATTTTGTAACCGGACCTAAAATTTGATTTAATGTAGCAGCTGGAAAATAGTGAGAACAGCTGGTTTTTACGGCAGAGCTTGTGATTTCAGGCAGCCAAGGAATTTGGGCCAAGATAGGGGCCGCGGTAAAATCTCTAAGGCTTTCCTCTAATCCTGGATCAGGAAGTCCAACCAGGACCAAGCCGGAAATATTGATGCCTTGAGCGGCCGCTGCTTCCAATGTCAGTAGGGTATGATTGATAGTGCCTAAGCGAGTCGAGGTAACTAAGACCGTGTTCAAGTCCAGAGCTACAATGAGATCACGCATAGTTTGTGTCGAGTTTAGCGGCACTAATAACCCGCCGGCTCCTTCCACGATCCAGGTCCGGGGAGCGAGAGCATTCCAGTGCTGAAGTATTCGGTCTAAGCGAATTTCCTCACCGTTTAAAGAAGCTGCTCGGCTGGGAGCCATAGGTTGTGGATAACAATAGACGGAAGAGGTCTGCTCTTCGGGCGAAAGGGTTGACAATGAAGCGACTGTTTGGGAATCGGCAAAGTAGGTCTCTGTTCCAGTTTGAACGGGTTTAAAATACCCGGCGGTTCTCCCATTCGCCTTTAAGCTGGAGACAAGAAGGGAAGATACGAAGGTCTTACCAATGTCGGTATCAGTGCCTGTGACAAAAATTCCTTTTTTCATCTTAACGAACTTACGAAATCGCTGAGCACGTTTATAAAATGGTCTAAATTGAAGTTAGATTGTTCAGATGTATAATTTGCGGATAGATAATTTGCCGATAGATAATTTGCGGTAATACGAAGTCGAGCGGTTCCTTCTGGGACTGTTGGAGGACGTATGGCTCGCACATCGTATCCGGCGCTTTGTAATAATTGGCTCGCACTAAGAGCCCGGGCATTGTCTTTAAGAATTACAGGAATAATGGGGCCGGTGCCTGAAGGTATAAAAAGTCGGTTTGGGAAATTATTTTGGAGATCCTGGAGTCGAGTGCGCAGTTCGGAGGAAAAATTATGAACTTTTTGGGCTCGTTCAGGTCCTGCTTCAAACCAGTATTTACATGATTCAACTAGCGAAACGGCTAGTGCGGGGCTCGGTGCGGTAGAGAAAATGAAGGGTCTAGAGAAATTAATGAGATAGTTTTTCAAAGCTGCATCGCAAGCGATCCAAGCTCCGCCGCATCCCATGCTCTTTCCTCCTGTGTGGACTGTGGCAAAAACTTGATTGGACAACCCCATAGATTGAACAAGTCCACCTCCGCCCGGGGGGGCACCCATGGTTTTGGATGAATTGACTGCAGCTTCGGATCCGGATCCCCAGAGACCTGTGGCGTGAGATTCGTCGACTAGCAGAAGGGCGCTATGTTCTTTGGCCAGACATACTAACTCTCGGAGTGGGGCATGATCACCATTCATACTGAAGAGGCTCTCGGTAATGATAACCTTGAGGCCAGATGCCGATTGATTGCTCTGCTCTTTAAGAGCCTTGCGCAGTGCCTCTATATTATTATGAGGGTAAACAAATTTTTCTGCTCTGCTGAGGCGGATTCCATCGATGAGAGAGGCATGGTTCAACTCATCTGAGAAAACTTGATCTCCGGGGCCCAAGATCGCAGAAATCAAGCCCAGATTGGCTTGATAACCAGAAGGGAAAAGTAGCGCAGCTCCCCTGCCAGAAAAATCGGCCAAGACAGTTTCAGCTTCCTCATGGATCTTCAAGTTGCCCCTAAGCAGGCGCGAGCCCGCCGTTCCGATCGGGAGGTCCCGAAGTCTATCTAAAATGCGTTCGCTAAGAATAGGGTCTTGGCTAAACCCTAAGTAATCGTTCGATGAGAGATCGACACCTTGCCGGTGAATGAGTGTGCGTTTCCTCAATCCGATTGCTTGTCGATCCAAGCGAGCTTGTAATATCTCAGGCAGCATTTCTGAAGACCTTATTCCTGAAGACTTTTTCGTGAAGGCGTATTTCTGATGTCCTATTCTGGAAGTTGTAATTGGAGGTTATTGAAGTGCTGCTCCAGCAAGGCTAGACAATAGCTTATGATCAGCATCGGGTGCCGGATTAGGGCGGGTCAATAAGGTGTCTCCTAGGAATATTGAGTTAGCTCCAGCAAAGAAAGCCAAAACTTGAGCTTCCTTAGTAAGAGAAATGCGCCCTGCTGATAATCGAACTCGGGATTTTGGCATCAGAATTCTAGCCACAGCAATGGTGCGAACTAATTCGAGGGGCTCAACCGGAAGTGCGTCTTGAAGGGGTGTTCCTTCTACCGGAATCAATAAATTGATTGGGACAGATTCGGGCTGCGGTTCCAATGAAGCGAGCTCAGCAAGCATTGCACAACGATCCGAAGAGGATTCCCCCATTCCAATAATTCCGCCGCTACAAATTGTTAGGCCAGCCTGACGTACGGCCCGCAAAGTATTGAGACGGTCGTCATAGGTGCGAGTGTGAATAATTTTCTCATAATATTCGCGGCTGGTATCCAAGTTATGGTTATAGGCATCTAATCCAGCTTCTTTGAGGCGGTCGGCCTGGGCGGGGGTTAAGCCTCCTAAAGTGACACAGGCTTCCAGATTTTCAGATTTAACAATTCGAACCATATCAAGAACGCGGTCGAACTCGGGGCCATCTTTCACCTTTTTCCAGGCGGCACCCATACAAAATCGCTGAGCCCCGTTAATGCGGGCGTTTTTGGCTGCCAGGCGAACTTCGTCGAGATCTAGTAAGCTTTGTTTCTCAAGTCCAGTATTGTAATGGGCCGATTGAGGGCAATAGGAGCAATCCTCGGGGCAGCCTCCCGTTTTTATTGACAGAAGTGTGCAGCGCTGAATGTCTGTTGGATCGTGGTGCTCTCGGTGGATTTTGTGTGCTTGGTATAGCAGCTCCATGAGGGGAAGGTCATATAGAGATTCAGCTTGGGCGAGGTATTGTTGTGTCCGCATTCTTTCTTACTGCCAAAACCCGCGTACCAGAGGAACAAAAAAAATGGGTTTTCCGAATAAAGGTGAAAGTTGGTAAAATGGTCTAGCGCTCCGTCTTAAAATGATATAAGAACCTGACTTCTGCGCGCTCGCGTGGTGAAATTGGCAGACACGCTGGCCTTAGAAGCCAGTGCCGAGAGGCGTGGGGGTTCAAGTCCCTCCGCGAGCACCAATGTTTTTTCCTTTATTTTCAAATAGTTGATTAAGTCTGAATAAGAACGGTTCTCCGGTTCTCCGGTTCTTCGGTTCTTCGGTTCTTCGGTTCTTCACGCTTCATGGTGGACGTGTGTCCAAAAGTCGCTAGGAGCATGCGTTTAGCAGCTGGATGCGATAGTTATTTGGGTTTCTATACCCGTAAGCCCTTCTTTTCAATACAGAAGCTTTGCA
>JBDSKY010000407.1:0-3852 GCA_039916675.1 Bdellovibrionia bacterium | reverse complement strand
TAATGCTTTTGATAGTATTTATTAACGACACTGCGTCAGCGCCGCCCTGAAGTGCGGCTTCGGCAGGCACAGTGACGTCTGTAATGTTTGGCGTTAATTTTACTATGACGGGAATTTTTGAGAATTCTTTGACCCATCCCGTAATTTTTTTTAGTACTTCGGGTTCTTGGCCAACTGCAGAGCCCATCCCACGTTCACACATGCCGTGCGGACAACCGAAATTGAGTTCAATTCCATCGGAGCCTACGTCTTCGACTTGACGGATAATTTCTTTCCATTCCTCTCGCGTCTCAAACATGAGGGAGGCAATCAAAGTGTTTTTAGGATAGCGCTTTTTGACTTCAGCCATTTCCTTGAGATTAACGTCAATCGGTCGGTCGGTAATAAGTTCAATATTGTTTAAACCCAGCATCCTTTTGCCCCCTCCATAATCCAGGGAGCTGAGACGTGAACTGACATTTTGAATGGGTATGCCTAAGGTTTTCCAGACGGCTCCTCCCCAGCCTGCATCGAAGGCCCTCATGATTTGTTTGCCCGAGTTAGTGGGGGGGGCAGAAGCGAGCCAAAAGGGATTGGGTGATTGGATACCGGCAATAACTGTTTCTAAATTAGCCATATTCAGGACCTACTGGTTTCGGTTAAGGAAAAATTTTATTAATTAGCCTTGAGCAGCTGGCGGTGTATTGCGAGGGCAGCCCGTTTACCTTCGGCAACTGCATTGACAACCTCCATGCCTCCGTTCGCTAGATCTCCGCCTGCGTAAATTCTTGGGTTGCCTGTGATTCCGGTTTTCGGGTCAGTTAAAAGGCGTCCCTTCTCAAATTGTAGACCGGGTATTTTTGCGAGGAGTCCTTCCAATTTCGATTGACCAGTTGCGACGACCACTAAACCTACGGAGAGTTGGTAGGCCTCAGGAGAGTCCCCTGAGGGTTTGCTCTTTTGAATCTGCTTTTCAAAAGGAAGATTGGTTTTTAAGATCCTGACTTGAAACTGAGGTGGTGAATTGGTTTCGGATTTGAGCGGTGTAATTTGTAAAGGAAGAGTATGGAATTGAAATTCCACCCCTTCTTGTCTAGCTGCCTTCAATTCATGGGCATAACCCGACATTTCAGCCTCTCCACGTCGATAGCTGCCAATTACGTTTGGAATTCCGAGGCCTTTTAGTTCTCGGCAGGCATCAAGTGCAGTGTTGCCGCCGCCGATTACTAATGCGGTGCCAATGCTTTTTATCCATTCCATCTGCTGCTGGGGTGCGGTTTTGAGTTCGGCGATGAGTTCGGTGGCACCTCGGACCCGTGAGCGCACTTCGGGAGCATCGCTCCCTTTAATGTCGGGGAAAGTGTCTGATCCCAGTCCTAAACCGAGAAAAACGGTGTCGTAGGTCTCCAATAACTTTTCCAGCTTTAGCTCTTTACCTAATTCCTGTTCAAATTGAAATTTTACTCCCATTGCTGAAATTTGCCTAATTTCACCAAGGCTAACACCAACTTTCATTTTATAAGGGGCGATACCATAAGTATTAAGGCCCCCGGGAAGGTGGGTTTTCTCGTAAATAACCGTTTCGTGGCCATATTTTCTCAATTCATGGGCACATGCCAAAGATGCCGGGCCCGCACCGATGAGTGCAACCCGTTTTCCGGTTGCTGGACCTGGCGTATAAAACTGGACACCGTCTTTGTATGCTTGTCCAACGGCGTAACGCTGTAGTTTTCCAATCATGATAGGTTTGTGATTCAAGCTATTGTAAACGCAGGCTCCTTCACAAAGAACTTCGGTGGGGCACGCGCTGGCACAGGAATGACCTAAGATGTTTGAATCCAGGATGGTCTTGGCAGCCCCATGAGTATTGCCGGCACCAATCCTACCTATAAACTGAGGAATATTAATTTCAGTAGGACAAGCTATGATGCAAGGAGCGTCATAACAATAGAGACAGCGATTGGCTTCAGTCGTAGCATCCGTAGCTGTTAACGCTGGTTTGAAATCTTGGAAAATTTCTTCAGACGTAAGTTCATTTAGCTCCATAATGGGCCTCCCTGTGAATCCATCGACCGGCGCCCGGCTTAACGCAGAGGTCACCATTTTTTAATGCCCATTCACCGCCACTAAGAACACTGATTGGCTGTCCAACAGTCTTAAATCCTTCGAATGCCGAATAGTCGCAATTCTGTTTCGAAGTTTTTGCTGAAATTGTGTTTTTGAGAGTGGGATCGAAAAGGACGAGATCCGCGTCTGAACCCGGCGCGATTGTCCCTTTGCGAGGGAACATTCCGAAGATTTTTGCCGCTTGGGTGCTGGTGATATCAACAAAACGGTTGAGTGAAATTCGATTCTGTAAAACTCCATAGGTAAACATTAGGTTCATTCGATTTTCAATGCCGGGGGCCCCGTTCGGAATTTTTGTAAAATCATTCTTCCCCATCTCTTTTTGCCCCGCAAAATGGAACGGACAGTGATCGGTAGCAACGGTTTGGATAAATCCGTCACGAAGGCCAGCCCACAGAGCTTCTTGGTCTTTTGGAGTTCGCAGGGGAGGGGACATTACCCATTTTGCGCCTTCAAAACCAGGTTTTTCGTAAACACTTCGATCCAGCAATAGGTACTGGGGACATGTTTCAGCAAAAACTGGGTGTTTATGTCGAGTGCTACTATCCATCACTTGTTGGAGAGACTCTTCACAAGTCAAATGAACTACGTAGACCGGATGTTTTGCCAAACGTGACAGAGCAATTAGGCGGTGGGTGGCTTCGCTCTCTCCGATCGCGGTATGTGAAAGCTCATGATAGAGCGGCGAAGTGTTTCCGTTTTTAAGATTCTGTTTGGCCAGGGTTTCGATGAGTTCAGCATTTTCGCAATGAGCCGTGACTAGTCCGCCATGCTTTTTTACTTTTGAAAGAAGCCGGTAAATTTGGCCGTCATCGACCATGAGAGCACCCTTGTAGGCCATAAAACATTTAAAAGAGGTAATTCCTTCCTTAATTAACTCTGGAATTTCTGCCTCGGTCGTATCGTTCAGATCTGTCACCGCCATATGAAAGCCGTAGTCAATAACTGACTTGCCTTTGGCTTTCTCCTGCCACTGCCGAAAGGCATCGTATAAAAGATGTCGGGGCTCTTGGATTGCGAAATCCAGAATAGAAGTGGTTCCTCCTTGAATGGCGGCTGTTGTACCAGATTCAAAGTCATCCGAACTGGAAGTTCCCATAAACGGGAGATCCAGATGGGTGTGTGGATCGATTCCACCTGGAAAGATAAAAAGGCCGCTTGCGTCTATTTCTTCGACTGATCCCAGTGCTCCAGCAGACTTACCTACGATCCCAAGCGCGGCTAAGTCGCGTCCTAACGCTAGGATTTGGCCATCCCCAATTAAAATTTCACCCTTGAAGTCATCGCAGGCGGTGATGATTCGGCCGCCCCTGATCCATTTATATTTATTAGAACCAGACATAGATTAGTACCCCATTTTTTGTTCGGTTGCTTGTATGGAATCGCGAAGAATTCGGACAATATCTAAAGCATCATCTCCGGTGATGCACATAGGTGGAGTAATTCTTATAACATTGCCATAGAGGCCACCTTTGCCGAGCAAGAGTCCTCGTTCCTTAGCTTGTTCCATTACTTCCAGAGTCTCCTCGGTACCATAGGCCTTGGTCTTTCGGTCTTTGACGAGTTCAATCCCAATGAGCAGGCCTTTGCCGCGTACATCTCCCACGATACGGGAAGTTTTTTGGAATTCCTTTAATTCGCCCATAATAATTTTTCCGAACTCGGTCGCTTTGGTTTTGATGTCCTCTTCTTCAAGGATCCGAAGAGTTTCTGCTGCTTGGATTGTAGCCCAAGGGTTCCCGGCGT
>JBDSKY010000406.1:0-18994 GCA_039916675.1 Bdellovibrionia bacterium | reverse complement strand
TCGCTCCCATTCGAATAGAACCATTTCACCCTCCTAGTGATTTTTATTTACTAGAAGTATAAAACAGCTTTACTCAAGCAGGACATTTCGCTTTTATTGAAAGCGGACATTTGGCTTATCACCTACAAATTAGATAATAATTCTTGATCAAATAGGTATTTTACATTATAAGTGTATAACAATTTTAAATAGGGCCTTTAAAAAGGTTTTATTTTTGTTGTCCACATACAATTCGGAGAAGTTGATTTATGTTTAACAAGCGACGCTTTATAGCAAGTTATTTAATCCTCTCATTGTTTACAGTAACCGTGGTTGGGAACCGCTCCCAAGCTAACGGGGATTTTGTGGCAGAAAAACAGGACGTGGCAATCACATCTCAGGTCATTGATATACCACCGGTTGAGGTGAGTGCTCAAAGTGCCGTCGGGACTGTTAGGAATGATAATCTGTTTTTTAAGGAAAAATCGTCTAGGAGTTGGTTCGGGAGTGGTTTTGGTATCAATAAGAAGAAAATACTTGCCGTCTGCCTCTCTGCAGCCATAGTCGGTAGTGTCGCTTATTTAGCCGTTGCCCAGCCTTTTGGCATAGACACCGATGCCCCTGGTAGCCAATGTAAAACCATTTACGATCCGGCTTCAAAAATTTGCTCTTTTGATAAAGGAGAGTCAATTCAGTACAATCCAGGCGAACCTCAGCGCGGTATGTACCTCAGTCTTTGGACTAACGAAGTAATGAAGCTAGAAGAAAACCGAAAATATGAATATATTTTGGGGGATGAACAAAAAGAGAACCAAGTTCTTGATTTCATTAAACGGAACCGTATAGATGGACTTTCATTGTATAACTTAGGGGTTATTTTTGACACCGCAGGGATGGCAGAAATGCTTTCGACTTTTATTATTAAAGCAAAAAAAATCGGAGTTAAAGAGATTGTTGCAATCGGAAATAGTCGAATTGCTTTCGATATAATCGGGGATTTTCAGAAAAGATACCCAGGTCGATTCGATGTGCTTATTACTGAACAAGAGTTTTGGAATGATAAAGTTGACAAGAATAAAGCCTTCGTTGAACTGATGGATTTATTGAAATACATGAAAGGACTTGGGCTTAAAAATACTGTCTCAAAAGAGAATGTCAAAATAGCCACTTACTTTGGAGTATTGAATAGACTCACCAGTATGACTGAAGTCGAAGTAGCGAAGGCTACGATTCAGAATACGGACCGTATTTATCAACATTGCTACGGGACCGCTGATGAAGCTAGTACTCATGACCCTGAGAATGCTTATCGGGATTGTAGTGCAAAGATGGCGGTGTGGTTGCCGGTGAAGAAAGAAATGGGAAGAGGCGTGCAAGATCCGCAAATCGTCCCAATTTATAGTGCAGAAGGCAAAAAGTTCTATTCCATCAACGGATTACCGTCGGAGTATTACGTTGGGGATTGGATCCAGAATCACGCTTCATTGGATAATTTTGAAAGAGCAGCAAAAGATGCAATCCAGAAGTTCAATGACCCTAGTTTGCTTACCGGGTTCAATTATTATGAGTACATGTATCTGGATTATTATTTGAGTCGATCAGGAAATACAACTCAGATAAAACAGTAGGTTAGAAAATAAATATATAAATACTATGTATAAATATCAATGCATGGTATAAAAGGCAACTGCTTCGGGTTCCCCTGTCGGTGGGATTGAAGTAATTGGAACAGTATTGCTCGATTAGTAATTGATTGGTTTAAGGAAAAGAGATTGATCGTATGAATAAGATAATATATTTTCTGGTGATGGTAGTGGCTCAAAATTCGTGGGCCGGTCCAATGACTGAAATTGAAGAGTCAGAAGTCTTTTCTGAAGCAAGGGAATTTGTTCAAGTGGATGATTCCTCTAGTAATATACCCGAAGCAGATCTAAGCGAGGTTCGTCTCCCCAGTCTTGAAAGTTATGAGGTGCAACCTGAGGCAGGCATTCAAATTGTAAAGATTCCAGAGGAAGGAGATTCTGGGTATGATACTGAATCTACCTGCGCCTCTAAATCAAGCTTAACAGGCGTGACACAAGATAAAATCGGAGACCAAGCGTCCATTGCTAAGGCTCAAATTGATGCCGTCAAACCTGCTCTTGTTGAAATGAACATGGATGACTTTAAGTATTGCGACAATTTATTTTATCCGGAAGAGAGACCTCCAGGTTCAGGTGGCTTGAATGTGGATCCTACTTTCGTTAAATCGGTCTTCAACTTAAAGGAACTTGTGTTCCCAATGAGCAAGCGAAAGGCAGCGGTCTGGTGTGGCTACGCTGCTATTGTGGGAGGATTGGCTGCTTTGGAATACTATACCGGAGCTTCTCAGTATTTGGTGGAAGCTATGAGGTATGAAGCAACTCCCTTGATGGCAGTAATTTACGGAACAGAGCCTCTGATGACCGCTATTAATCTTTTGGTAGCCAAATATCCAGACGCAGCAAAGCCAGTAGACGTAGAATCAGCAATGATTCCCTCTCTCGGTGCAGAAGATGTAGCAATGGTTATCCCCTGCCACAATAGTGCAGATGAAATCGGTAAGACCATCAAAGCTGCTTTGAAACACCTGAAACCCGAGCAAATTTTTATTCTCGATAATGGCCGAACTAAAACCCCCTCAGATAATACGAAGGAAGTAGTTGCTTCCATAAACTCAAAAATTAATTATATTTGGGTGCCTTTTGGAAATAAAAGTATTGCCCAATATGCGGGAGCAATTGCTGCCAAAGATTTTAAATACATTCTTACTATCGATGATGACGTCACACTGCCGGACAACTTCGATTTCGGTACGCACATGATCAATGATCAAGTAAAAGCAGTATGTTATCCGGTTCGCGCTATTACCGGAGATGACAAACAGTCACTTTTAGTTGAGTGGCAGGACATTGAATATCAAAATTCTGATCTTGCAAAAATAGCAGAATCCTATTTCGGGGGTGTACTTTATCCCCACGGCGCTGGATCTCTTTGGGAAAAGGAGACATTAAAAGAAGTACTGAGACTTCATGATACGGTTTTTTACGCAGAAGATGTCAAGATGGGCCTTGCCCTTCAAAAGGTCGGCAAGTCCATGAGTGTCTGTGCCACTTCTTTCTTGAATACAGAAGCTCCAACCACCTTGTTTGGGAGTTTTCCGAACTACTATCAACAAAGAGTTCGTTCTTGGGAGATGGGCCGACATGTTTATTTCTGGAAATTCGTGAAGAACGTGGTAACGGTCGGTCCTCCACGGACTGTTGCTGGGCACGTCTTTATCAAAGGGGTGCAGTCTATGGCCGTGGTGAGTAACTTAGTAGACTACCTGCGCCTGCCGCTTATGGTGGTGATGGCGACTGATAGTGCTTACTGGACTAAGCTTGCTGGGTTTTCGGCGCTATCAGTGATTCCTCCTCTTGTTTGGAATTATAATAAAATAGCCCATCGGCCGGATTTGCAGTCCAAGGCCCGAGCGATTGTTACCGTCGGAGCTTATAAGCTTCTTTACTCGGCTGTTTCAGTGGCTTCAATTGCTCGTGCAATTCTCATTTACATACCAAATTTCAAACCCAACCCAACTATTATCGAATTGGAGAAGGCTAAAGATCGAAGATGCGTTTGGTTGAAATGGGAAAAACAGGGGGTCCCCAAGGCTGCGAAGTAAGATATTACAGGCGGAGAAATGCTTCTATTGCGTTCCGAATTGATCCGACAAATGATTCATAGTTGCGCTCAGTCTTTTTTATCTCATCCAATGCATCGACTGAGATCTCCAGCTGTACGCCTTGATCGATACACTGGTTTACAATATTCTGTTTTTTCTTAGCCTGAAAACGTAAGCAAGGGTATTCTACCTTTAGGCCGAGCTCACTATTGTTGTTTAAATAGTTCGCGATGACTAGACCCAGTTCGGTATTATTTCCACCGATACAGATAGTCGGGATTTGTGCGTTCTTATAAGCATGTACGGAAATGCAGTGAGTGGAAAGCCTTGCCAACGATAACGCCCGAGGTTCGTCGAAATTACTACTGGTCAGATGCAGGCTCCAGTTGTCACTTTCTACTTTCTTGAGCCCGGAAAAGCTATAATAGCTCCAGTCGGTTCCGGCTATCGAATTCGCTATTTCGGTAGTACCGAATTCGATTTTCCCGCCGTGGATTGCCATCACCAATACGGTTGAATTCCGAACGATACTAGTTATTTCAAAATCTTTGCCCTCCTGCTCAGAAGAGGAGAGGTCAGAGTAATTTCTATATTCGCTGCCGCCAAAGGCTAACTGCCCACATAGAACGAAAAACGAAACTGTAAATAATTGAATTGGCGATAGTTTTAAGTTCATCCGATTCTCACGCGGGGTATCGTCTTAAGATTTCTCAATTCCCGTCGGGAATTTCAGATTCAACCAATTGAGCTAGCAAAATTAGCGACTGTTGCCAGCCGAGGTAGCACATTTCAGCTGGAATTGCATCAGGGATGCCATCTTGGGTAACCTTCAGTTCGGTGCCACAGAGGACCTTGCGAAAAGTGATCGTAATTTGCATTTCGCCTGGCATGTTTGGGTCATCAAATTTGTCAATGTATCTCAGCAGCTCGTTTGGTTTTAGTTCGAGGTATTTGCCACCAAACGAATGACTGCTCTTCGTCGAGAAATTGGTGAACGACATTTTATAGCTACCACCTACACGGACATCAATATGGTGAACTTTACCCGTGAAACCATGCGGGGGAAGCTATTTCACCATCGCGTCCGGATCGGTAAAGGCTCTATAGACTCTCTCAGGCGGGGTCGCTAAAACTCGATGAATTTGTATCGAATTTGACATATTTGCTCCTTTTACGAATCTGCCATCTTTTTTTATACTATAGCAATTTTTTCTGAATTCACCAAGATTCCATATTCCTAACGGCAGTCTTACGGCCTTGGCATTTAATTCTTTCCACGCCCACAGATCCGCCAAACAAGCCTCTTTCGATAACATCGGATGAATCATCGTTAAAAAAAAAGTTCGATTGTCGCCGGGCATAGCACAGATTTTGCAACTCGCTGCAGGCCTTACGTTTGACGATCAGAACATTTAGAAGATGCACTTACCGCAGATGAGATTGGAATTGATGATTTCCAAGTTTGATTCCACAAATCTCAGTCTGTTATCTGACTAACGCATGAAGTTAATCATAAAGTCCAGCGCCGAATTATTGATACCATCAATATTTTGAACTGAATAGTTTGTGCTAAACATCATATGAATATCGGAAGTGATATTGAATCCATACCCTGTCCCCACAAGCGCATGGGGACCTAGGCTGCTCATTGTGCTGCTTCCAGGCGTGGTCAAAACACTTAAGGCCCCAACACCCCCGTCACCTCGAAGATAGAGACCACTGCCCGGCTCGGAACCAAAGGAATGAATCAGGCTTAGGCCAATGCCAGCTTGAATGAACACCATGGACTGACCTGCAGTGGAATATAAATCGCCCACACCGTGAAATGCAAGTCCCAGTAGGGTTTTGTCCTTAATGACAGGAAGGTATACCCCAAAACCCCCACCAATCGGCATCGAAGTAGCACCCTGGGATTTAAATGCATCAATCGTTGCACTAGTTGTCGCATTGTAAGAGGGGATAGCGTATCCGATTTCGAAATTTTCATACCAGGATTTGCTTGCCCCCTGGGCGGTGCCGCCCAGCAGAAGTAGTGCGCTGCAAATTGTGACTTTTAAGTGCATGAGTCGTTTCATCGATTTTCTCCTTAAAGAATTATCGGTGACTCGCAGGATTTCTTAAACAAAATCAAAACAATCGGATGGGTACCCACCCACGGTGAGGGTCCCAATTTGGCTCTGGGGGAGCCTAGCATGGCTGGCCAAGCTGGCTGTGGCTGACTATTAAAGGATATTTTCAAGCTTTCTAAATTATTTCCGATAAAATATGTGATGCGTTGGATCACACTAGCAAATGTTCTCATTCTTCTGGGAGGGAGCTTTCTCGAACCCTCCGCTTATGCAAGCAACTGCAAAGATACCTCCCATGTTCCCTTCAGTACTTCTGACTTTCCGATAAAATATCCTGACTCAATAAAAGATTCTGTAAAACTTATTGAATCCATGGGAGGGGTGGGACCTTTTCAAAGTGTGAGCGAAGCGTGTGCATCGATGCCAAATTACCTCAATAGAATGAAAAATTTGGAAAACGCCGTCGCCGAAACTGCAGCGAAATCTACAGAAGCCTTAGAGTCTATAAGGAAAGTCAATTCAAAGCTCTTTGATTGGATTACTCACATAGCGAAAATTCAGGTAGGGGAAAATAAGGCATTGGTTGAGATAGAGGTTGACAAAATCCTCATCGAGATTTTTGGAAACTGTAAACGTAAACAACCTGGATGTAGCGGGAGTGATCCTAAAGCGATTCGATCTGCTTTTAAGGAAGGAAACCTCCGAGAACAGTTCTATTTGAGCTGGAACCCCGCCATCAAGTTGATAACAAAATATTTCTACTGCACAGGTGGCCGATCAAAAAATTGTGTTTGCCAGAAAGACTCTACCTCAGCATCTATGATTTACTATAAAGAACACATCCAGGAAAGCGGTGTGCAATCGATGGTGCAATTATGTATTGATCTGGATGAAGGTGAGAATCCATTGGAACGGGGGAGGTTTGCTAGAGCAAACGAATTTTTTAGAGAAGAAAAGGCCTCCCCAACTAAATCTCCGGCGCGTTCTGGGATCGACATAATTCCGTTGAGTATAAGAGAGCAATCTATCCATGAGTCTGAACCCAAGGCTTGGTACGCTGGATCAAACATCTTCCAACCGGTTCCTAGGGAAAATCTTAATGCTCATCATCAGAATTTTCCAGATCCCGAGCATCTTTATTACAAGATTTCAAAAACATTTGGATTTTCTAACGTGGTTGCGATGTCAGGAAGTACAGACTCACTTCTTAACTTAGCTTGTATCTTGGGAGTAAAAGACGAAAATTCATCACTTCTGGTGGCTGCCCTCGGATACATGATTCCTCACTTCCATCATTCCGATTATGAAATTTTGGTGGGAGCCCGATCCTTTGTCGGGCTAGAAAAAATCCCCTTGAACTCAGATTATTACAAATATATCAGTCATGATTTGAAATTTGCCAGTGAAGTTGAAAAAAACTATAGAAATGTTTCGCATGAAAAGCTGCCTACGGAAATTTACGGTGAATGTTTGAAGGGCTATCTACAGACCTTGAAGCAATTTAGAGCTAATGAATCCCATTTCCTAAAAGCTTATTCGCACAAGAACCAGCTGATCGAAGGCGTGCCTCATTCGCCGTTTGAGCTATTTGACGTAAAGGTGAAAGAAGGATTTTAATGAAGGGGAAAATTTTATTCGCGATAATTTCGATTCTAGCCATCGAAGGATCCTTACGGGCATCATGTGAGATTGACAGAGGATCAGGTTTCAAAAAGCAAGATTTTGAAATTCCATTTCCAGAGAGAGTGGGAGCGGCCTTATCGCACTTGAGTTCAGCTGAGGCGGAGTCCATAGTCAAATCGTGTTCTGCCCAGCCGGACTATCTAGATTCAATGAGACGGTTAGAAAGATCAGTTGCTCAAGCGGCACTCCTGACTCCATCGGTTCTTGAGAGCATGAAACAGTTGAATCTGAAATTTCTTGCTTGGATTATGCGGTTGGAAGAACTAAGGATGACCGCCAGTTTACATTTTCGACCCAATAAGGCCCTGATAGCTAAGGGAGTCGATCGGATTCTTAAAAAGACTTTTGGTAATTGTGGGCCTAACATGCCCGGTTGCGTCGGAAATAATCCGGCCACTATTCGTGAGGTGTTCAGTTCTGGAAATTTGAGAGAACGTTTTTACCTAAGTTGGAACGCTGCAATTGGACTTCTCGCTGACAAATTTGCCTGTGAGAAGGAAGCCTGCGGATGTAGCGCGACATTTTCCAAAAAATTATCATCGAAGGAGCCCGTGGATCGGGATATAATGGCTTTTTGTGACACTTGGAGGAGGGGCAAAAATCCTTTTAGCCGAGGACGTTTTGGAAAAACAGCTGATGATTTTAGGCGTAAAAAAGGCATTTTCGATGAGTCGGTTTCCCAATTTCATCCGCTGGAATTGGAAATTCCACTGAGTGAGAGAGAAAAAAAGTTTTTATCGGAGTGCGGACCCACAGTGGATAGTTGGAAAGAGAAGCTGATTTTCAATACTGGAATTGGAAATTTCACCCCATTAAAGAGGTCTGAATTAGGAGTTCATGATCCTCACTTCCCGGATCCTCATTATTATTACTATAATGCTATAGATTTATTTGGCTTTCCGAAAGCCGTCTCTATTTCAGGGTCTACTGATACTCTCCTTAATCTAGGATGTATCCTGAATCTTTCTACGCGGACGGATCTCGAAAAACTTAGATTGGCCGCGATTGCTTATATGATTCCTCATCGGCATCATTCAATTTTTGAAATCATGATAGCAAGCAAATCATTTAAGAGTGTCGATATTTTACCTAATTCGGATTACTATAAAAACCTGTTTTCAAGCGAGCGCGAATTTGAGGATCGGACGATCCGAGAATATCATAAAATGTCGGCGCATGATGCCAAGTTGCCAACGGACATCTATCTAGACTGCATTGAGAAAAACCACAAGGTTGAATAATAGATAGTTAAATGGACTATCCTAAAATGGAAGTGAGTGCGTTAAATCACATCTTGTCTTCCAGATAATCAAAGGAACTTAAAATACGAAAAAATAATTAAAGAATAAAATGCGGCAATTAATCTTGCCAACTATATGTGCGCAGAGTAGAAGGTCTCCTCAGTAGGGGGCTGATTTAAATGATTCAATTGTTTTCCAAGGTTAGGACATCTCCATTCATCCAAAAATCCAAATATGTTTATTTAATTTTGGCTTCAATGTCTCTCATGGGTCAGGCAGGATGTCCCACCATAACAAAATGTCCCGATGGAGCGAGTTGTCTACCTGCATCTAAAATTTTAGCAACTGGAATGACTGTCGTTGAAGGTTGTGATTTTGGTACAGGTGGACTTGCAGGAGACCAATGGACAGTAGGACTCAGTGAAGGGGTGGTCGGTTATGATCATTTCATTCAAGGACAACGACCTGGTGACCCTGGAAACTGCGATAAGGTCTTTTATTTTTATCGTACTGGTGTTCTCTTTAATGACACTGTTTTAAAAAATTTCGTGACAGAGTATGGACTGCTAAAAGCTACATTTCGCTTTCTCGTACCTAAAAGTAGCGTGAGTCGTCGTCCTGGCGACATTCCAAGACCATCCCAATATGCATTTAGTTGCGTGGCTCGAGTGAGTGCAGCTAAGTCAAGCTGGGTCGATGCAGATTCGAATGTACCTATTCCTTATGATCGTAGTTTGGCAATTCCGATACCATACAGGCAATCAGCCCCTTTCTCCAATAAAGTCGTTACAATTCGTGCTGACTTAAAAGTCAAAGGCGTTGTCACAGAAGTTGATATATTGCCTATAGTGCAGCGTTGGGTGCTTGGGCGTGATCTGAATGTTGGTTTAGTGCTTTCAGGCAACAACGAGACCTATGCACCGGATCAGGAAGTGTGTGAATCGTGGACACAGCTTCACCAACTCGTTCTCGTACCTGCTAGAACTCATGGCCTTAATGGGCAGAAAGCACCCAAGGAACTCGTCTTGGATGGACAGCTGCAGACTCTAGAAGCACCCCACTTGTAAGTTCGTGCAGTCCGATGGGATTATATTTCCTACCTTGAGTTGCTAGAGATTTAGAAAATAATGCAACTACAATTGTAAAATAAAGTCTTCCATTGTTGGGGAGCATTTGGAATTTAGTACAGACGGTGTCGACCTTCCAATGGGTCCTAAATTTGCATAATGAAACTCGCTCGCTTCAAGGGCACAAATAGTTACTGAGGGAAAAATATGAAAAGACTCATCTCGAATTTTAAGTTATCTACCATCAATTCAGTTCTTATTCTTACACTTGCATTTACGGCATCTATGTTCGCTTATGCAGAAGAGCCGGGAACGGCAGCTTCAAGTGCTACACAATGTCAAGCCAAGCCCCTCGGGGAATACTTGCCCGTGCCTCCCGGAGTATCTGAAGCCACGCCTCCTACAGAGTTTTACTCTGGGCATCCCGATCTTATTCCTGCCGGAGAAATCGAGCAGTTTCCCTATGTCGTCTCTTACGAATGCCTTGCAAATAATACAAATTGTTCGGTTTTTTATGCAATAAATGTAAATCCCTATTTCGCGCAAGATGCGGCTATGGACCTTTGTTTCACGTATGGATATCCGTGTAGACCACTAGGATGTCATATACTTCCTTAATCAATGAACGAAAGCTATCGGTACAAAACGATACACCCTTGGACGGATTGCTAGCCGTTTTGTACCGATGGTTGATGTCTCTAAATTTTGCATGGAGTTCCTTTTGGTAAGGGTTAAAAAATGATCGGTTCAAAACGCTGGGCAATTGCAGAATGCTATATTCCAGTAACACCAAATGAGCAGGACCCACGATTCATCAGTCATGAGACTGCTTGTATCTTAAATGCTTATGATCAGGATGCACATGTCCTAACACCGAGAAGCACTAGGGACGAACGCTGGACTCAACCTTACTCCTAGTGTGCTCGATCGGTATCGATTTTATTATTAAGGCACGAGTATTGAATGATAGATGAGGTAGAGGGAAATCTTAATTATCGAGAAGCATATGGTTTTTGCGACGGATAAAGGAAACTTTAATCCACGGCCACATACTACTGCAGGTCGATTGAGAGACTGCCGTGAACAAATGCTTTCTAAGTTTGTCGAACGAGTTAGGCAAGGAATTACGAGCGCACATGGCGAAGACGATTCAATTATTGTAGATACGCTTCCGGCCTTTGTAGATAATCTAGCGGAGGCACTGGATCCGAATTACCCACGAAAGTTGGCGACCGAAGGCACCTCGGCTGCTTCAGAACACGGCGGAGAGCGGGCAAGAGTAACTCGCTATTCACCCCGTGAGCTCATTAAAGAATATCAAATCCTCAAGGATACCCTTCTTGAAGTTTTGAGTGAAGGTACAAAATTGAGTAAAAGGGATACAAATATCATTACCGCATCTGTCGATAACGCGATGGAAGCGTCGCTTTGGGCATATTTCATGGTTCATCAGGGGCTGCGCGAACAATTCGTGGCGATTTTAACTCATGACTTGAGAAATCCTTTGAGTGCGATCAAAGCTTCGAGCGAGTTGATTCTCCGTTTTCCTGTTCGAACTAGCCAAACCCTAATACTTGCAGCAAGGATCATTGATAGTGCCCAGCGTATAGATCGGATGATCCAGGACCTTCTCGATGCGAGCCGAGTTCGTTTCGGAGAAAAATTGAATTATGAAGTTTCAAAGTGTGATCTGGTTCCACTGATTCAAGATGTAATAGCTCACCTTGCCACAGTTTATGGCGAACGGTTTGTACTCAATGGCGAGAATATTCAGGGATATTGGAACAAGGAGGCGTTCAAACGGGCTATCGAAAATCTTTTGGTTAACGCGATCAAGTACGGAGACCCCACTTCATCGATTACAGTATTGCTACAAAAGATACGTGGACGCGCCATTGTCTCGGTCCACAACGAAGGGCCTCCTATTCCTAAGGAAGAACAAGAAAGCTTGTTTCAATCCTTCATGCGCGCTCAATCGACAGAATACAGGAAAAAAAATGGTTGGGGATTAGGACTCGCAATGGTCCGAGGAATGGCTGAAGGCCATGGCGGAAGTATCTGCGTAGATAGCGCCCCTGGCAGAGGCACCACCTTCATAATCGACGTTCCTGTGGATTCGCGGCCGCATTTATCAAAGCCAGTTACGCCTGGAACTTAACCTCAGTCTTATGATCAGCGGTCTTTAGAAAATCTTAGACTCTGTTTCTTTTCTTTTAAGTCTTGATCCAGGTCCGGCTAATAGCTAAGTCTGTATTCGACAAATCCAGCTGAGATATCTTTTATTCGGCCAAAAAAGCTTGTATTGCTTCCGGAATAAAATTGCCACCAGGCAATCAATTTTACCTTGTCTGAAAGGGAGTAACCTATCCTGGGCCGCAGGACCTGCTCATCGGTTGTAAACCATTTGATCCAAGCGATCTCCATTTCGAGGGTGTCATTCAAAAATTTGTGGTCTAGCCTAAGGCTGGTACCATGATTCATCTTGCCCATTTGCTGAGAAGTTATCGCAGACTGAGTAGCTACGAGTGCGATATTAGGATCAGTAATAGCGAATGGATTTGTATAGTTTTGAACCCATCGATTTAGATACTGCAGATTGATAGAAAGGCCTTCGGTTAGAGCTTTTTCCATTCCTACCACTGTCAGGATGAATGGCTTTTGCTGAAGGTGGAAGGGAACTCCGTTTTTATTACACAATTTTGTTCCACACACTGTTAACTGCCCGTTGATCGATACGGGCGTACCTGTGAAGGTAAAGACTTCAATATGATTCCAAGTGCGCTCTGAGCAACCAGAACACTTAGTAAAGTGCCAAAAAGTTTTGTTTTCATAGATTTCCTTATCATAAGGTAACGCCATCATTGGCAATTAGTCTGATATTCATCTGTGGTGGACGGGAGGGCGTTAAAAGTTACTATACTCTCTTGGTTTCACATTTTATATTTACTACCACTATAGCGTTCAATTAAATTTAAAGTCGATTTGATCTATAAGCGCTGATAGAATAAATTAATGGACCAACAGGAAAGCTCATCTATTCAGTCGTCTAATTTAGTCAAAATAATAGTGGCCGGATTAATAGGTGTAGGTCTTTTGGTTGCGACCATCTCTTCTGGTTTTTTTTCTGATTACCGGGCACATTCAGTTGCGACGTGGCAGAAATATAGTGCTGATATAAATGATGTTAAATCCCGACTTAAGACCTTGGGTAAGGAAATTAAAATAGCCCGAGGAAAGAGTGTTTGCAAAAGGGATCTAGAATGCCAGGTCCTTGGTCTCGGAGCCAAACAATGTGGGAAGTTTAAAGACTTCCTTGTTTATTCGACAGTTGATTCGAACGAACCTAAGCTGTTGGAATTGGTTAAAGAGTTTAACCTAGCACATGAGGGTCTTATGGATAAGGCCTTTTCAATTAGGAAATGTGGAGTCGACCCGGTGCCTATTCTATGTGTCAATAAGCTGTGCAGACCACAATAGTTGGTTTAAGAGTATGCCCCGGCGAATTACTGATACTATGGTTTCCAATAATTGCTTGAAAGTACGATCATATTGAGCATTTTTATACTATTTTCGTAATAGCCCCCGCTTGTAATGGAGGTGCTTACAATGGTGTCCCATAGAGAATTAAGCCAAGCTTGATTGGAACTGTCTACCATCGCACCTACTGCAAAAGGAGCCACGAAAGCCATGCTCGGGTAGGAGCCAATCACTGTTCCGTTGAGGCGATAGCCATCTCGAATTTGGCTGGGGTTACCATTCGTTTTGCTGCGAATGAATTTATTCATCTTTTGCACGATGTTCTTAGCCTCAACATTGCCATTCACAAAGAAATCCATCGCTAGTCTCCAGGGGGCTCGGCAGGCATTGTATGAATAAGCCCCGTCAGTGGAACCTTCAAGGTAGCCGCTTCGAGCAGGTCTTGGCGAAGACGTTGCGTCTTCGACAAAGTCAGGAAGGAGACCTGTAGATGCCGAGTATCCTGATTGTAGGGATTTTGAAATGCTATAGCTTTTATTCAAAACAGCATTCCAGCGAGTCACATTGCCCACCCGAGCAAAGGATTTAAAGTGATCTGTCATGAAGTCGGAAGTTCGAGTCCCATTTAGATAGCTTGCTCCTGAATCAGCAGCCCAATCCCCAAGAAGTACTGTATTGGAGGTAGGGTGGATCTCCTTGGTGAGAATGGCGTTAATTACCTTCTTGGCCTCAGCAAGATAGTTGATTCCTCCTGGCACGCTGCTTCCCCACTGCCTGTCGGCCAGAAGAAGTGCGTAGGCGATATCAAGATCACCGTCTGTGGCTGAGCTAGTATCGTCACCATCCACATTGCCGCAACCTTTGACCTGATTCCATGCCATCAAGTGGGGGCTGTATACGCTTGGGTGGTCTCTAAAAAACCAATACATGCCATCAAAAATTTTTTTTGCATTAGCATCGTAACCCGCCATATAGGCTGTGATCACCATCCCGAAGCCGTGTCCTTCAGAGACTGATATACTGTTCGGATCCATACCTCCTCCGACACCTCCAGGAAGAACGTAATAACGTCCTGTACCGCATCCCTGGGCAACAAACTTTGCCTTCCATTTATTGTAAAACTGTTTGGTTTGGTTATCGAGTTCAGCTTGCGACTTCTGGGGCAAAATCGTCCCATCAACATAGCTCACAAGATGTGAGCCGAAAGGGCGTCTTTCGCCCGCCAATGGCGAAGGGCCCTCTAAGTCCTCACCGCCCAAGGGGGCGTAATCTTGGGCCCCTGCCGACACATTAATCAGGGAGAGGCTGAGAGTCAGCAAGAATCTGAGCGTAGATTTTAGCATTGGATTATCCTCGGGGTTGGGGCGAATGAGTGATGTTAGATTTTCACGAGTCACGTTGATCTGGCCGTCTAGCAATTTTGGGGCCGACCGAGGTTAGGGATCAAAGGCCAGAATTAAGCCTTTCATTCGCAAGTTGCCTTCATACAAGATTATTTATGGCTGTCCGGGCTTCTGTTGAGTATTCAAAATGGTCAAAAGTTAGGCTAAGTTTGACACAGTCAGTCAGGATGTGTGCCCTGGGGAGTTTGCGGGAAAAGTCGCACCTTCGTCCTTCCGGTTTGCACACTTTATTTTTGTTACTTATTAAGTGTATAATGGAGTAATGATGAATTATCGAACCCAAATTAGAGTTATTAATGCGTCAATCCTCCTAGTGGGCCTGCAGTTTTTCACAAGTACCAGTCTCGCGGGCCCGGGGATGTCAAATAATTTGACAGATAACATTAAATTACATGCGACAACCGTAAAAAATGTAAATAATTCTGCTTATAATGGCTTATGCTATTCGGAAAAAAAGCAATTAGAATCTCTCCACGCCACACCATCAAAATGGGGTAAAACCTATGGCGCGGAGATGGACAATCTACAATGTCAGAAAAACCAGCATAAAAATGACATGAAGGAACCTTTCATTTCGAAAACAAAGAAACACAACTCAAAAGTTCAATATGAGGAATCGAAGCAAGAAATTAAGACTTACAATCAGACAATGAGACAAAGGTTTGCAGATCAGCATCGGGAAAACAAAAAGCTGATAGAACAACGTGCCCAACAATCAAAAGAGAGAAGGGCTCAAGAGATTCAACTTCATTCAGATTGGGTAAATGGAAAAATTAAATCCACTGATCTTCCAGATGAAAGGGGAAGGACTTCCTCTGGTCTGAAAAAGATGCAACCTGAGTCAGCTCCGCAGTAAGAGAAATGGTAAGACCAAACAATTCATTTGTAGGTTCAATGGGATCAAATCCTAGCGGCGTAGCTTTGTTAGCGGCTCTCTTATTTATAAGTGGAATTTTTAATGAAGCTAATTCCAGCGCACAAGAGGGTGCTTTCAGTTCTAATAAGCCTTCAAGGAAAGCTTTGATAAAAGAGTCTGAGAAGGAGCATAAACAGATTGAGAAAGACTTGATCCATCTCATGCAGCACGCCCTTCCCGATGCAATAGCTGATCATGATCGATTTAAAAATAGCTTAGAGCACTCTATGAAGAAAGTAGAGAAAACAAAGTTACTCAATGAGAAGAAACCGTCTCAGAAATATAAAGAAACTATAGCCAAACATACTCAGCGTATAAACTATATCGTCAAAACTCTACCTTCCGCGGAAGTGCAGCTTCAGGGGGCTAGAAGAAAATGCGAAGAGCTCGCGGCGCGCACCCATCAGAATGCAACGAATTTTGCAGTTTTAGGAAAAGCAAATAGGACCATTAAGAATCATGAAGAAATTAAGGCTCTCATTAACAAAAAAAGCGGACTGATTTCTTCTGTTGCAGCTTTAGGAGCAACATCCCCTAAGCATGGGACTTTCTCACAAAGCGAAATAGATCGAATGAATCATGAATTATCGGTGTGTCGAGATCGTTTCGAAGCAGCTCATTTGAGCTTTAAGCGAGAAATGCGGAAATAGATTTCTTCCTCAGATTAAATAGCCTTTGGTTTCAAGCCCATAGATGGTCCTAAGAAGGCTACCCTGGGCCATCGTGTGGTCTATATTTAACTATGGCATATATTATAAATAAGTGCTAAATACAAACACGCCCCAGTGGGTATAGATAAACACAATGGTTGGTATTATGAAGTATATTAAAATGGTTTCTACATATTTGTCTTTGGTTGCTGGTTTAAGCTGCGTGATATTGCCTGCCCAGGCCAAAGCTAATCCGATTCGAGGAGTTTTGGCCTGCACTGCCATAAAACTTGGGAAAAAAGATTTCTCAACCTATGCAGGACTTTTTCAAAAAAAGTTGTTGGACACGCAGGCTGTAGGTCAACAAGTCTCTCATAGTTTCCTAACAGATATTTGGGGCCAGTGTAAGGTGGCGCAAGGTTCGGAATCCCAACCTTCAGAAGAGAGCCGTTCTTGCTTGACTCCAGAAGAAAGAGCGGCACTTTCATCCTATACTTCATATGGATTCTTTAGCCTTAACTCGAATCTTCGTAAGAATATTAACTCAGAAGAAGTTAAGGTTTTTAAGAATCTTCTTCTGAGCGCAATGAGTAAATTACCGGTATACGAAGGCGTGGTGTTCAGAGGATGTCATCTTCCAGAAAAATTGCTGCGAGAGCATGAAGTCGGCTCGACTATCACCTATCCAGCGTTTACGAGCACTTCTTTTAAGTACAATCTTCAAGTTTTTAGAGGCTGTAGTCATCAATTTTTGATTAAAGCCAAGACCGGAGCTATGGTCTGTAAATACTCCAGAAATCAAGGTGAGAGTGAGGTTTTGTTCCGGCCAAATACGAAGTTCAAGATCTTGGAAAAGGAGAGACTGCCCCAATTCGATACAGTTCTCTATGGGGATGCGTATCAAATTCATATGGAAGAAGTCACAGAGAAAGAAGAAATGACAGAAGAGAATGCATCTTCTGATTTAGTTAAAGATAATTGCCAAGATCATGACGCTGAAGAATAAGTTTATCAGCATCAGGAGCAATTCATCCCTAAGTCCAGCGGTCCCGCAGCTAGAAGGTATAACTTACTTGCAGTGACACATTCCTGCCAGGACCGTTGGGAATGGCTGGAATTACTCCTCCGTTGTTAATATCTGGGACAGTTAGGATTTGATCAAATAGATTGTCTATGCCTGCAGTTAGTCCGAAGTTCTTATAGGTATATGAGTAGGTTATTCCTAAGGTTCCTTGAGTCGGCACCGAACTTCGGTCAGACCATGCTTTTTCTAGGAAAGACAAAGTCTGTGTCGTGGAAAGACGATAACGAAGTCCACTTACGAGTGTAAAACGCGGCACATAGCGAGAAAATGGATCTCCTGATTGGAGAACTCCTCCTTCAGCATTGTAAGTTCCGCCCATAATGAGCTTGAAATCGCCCAATATTTTTTGAAAATCAACCTCTAAACCTTTCCGACTAAACCCTTCCGAATTTACATATTGTAATCCACCACCCGCATAAGGAGATCTATCGATCAGGTTCGAGACCCAAGTTGAATATCCACCTGCTACAAAAATAGTTTCGTTTGTAGCAAAAGTATAGGCTATGTCCAACACTCTGACAATTTCTGCATTAAGATTGGTGTTCCCGTGAATGACAAAGGGAACCATTAAATTTGTTTGACTGAGAACGGGAGAATTAAAGCCTTCTGAAAATAGTAACTTAATTGAACTGTCATGATCTAAGCTATAGATTAAAGAAGCTTTAGGGGAAAAGTGAAAGCCAGCTTGAGTATTATTTAGAAAACGTCCTCCTCCAATTGCTCGGAGGTTACCAAAGTTCCAATCTGCCTGAGCAACCAGGGATGTTTCAACTACTCCCAAAATAGGGGATGTGATGCCTAAAACATTTGAGGAAGTGTCTGCTTTGACAAATAATCCACTATGCCTCCATTCATTTTCTATTCCAAATAACAAAAATCCATTGCCTACCTTGTAGGTGGCATTGACACCATGGCGATTTCTAAAATTATTTAGCCAAGGATCCAGGTACCGTTGGTATCCAGAAGCTCCCGTAGTAACTCCTCCCGACGTTGTAGGAACAAAATTGCTATAGGAGAAATCCATAAAACCAATACTATGGTCCATATAGGTGTTCAGCGTCATCTCCCCAAAGTCTTTGCTATAGTCAGTGTGGAGTAAGAGTCCTTGATAGGTCAATGTATTGGGTTGAAATATTACTGGAGCCCCACCTAATCCATTTTGGGCCTGAACATAATACTGAGCAAGAAAGTTCCAGTTCCCGATTTTTCGACCCATCACAAAATTCGAGAATTCTTCTTTCTTTGTTAAATTCCCGGAAGTGGGCCAATCCGTCCCGTCTGATTGTTTTGTGCCCCTAAATGGGGGATTCACCACCGTCGTAGGAAAATAACCGGAATAGCCGAGCATTTGTTTCTGAAACGAGGCACTCGTAAAAGTATATCCGTTATCATCTTTATTGGACCAATAGGTACTTGGATTTAGGGTTCCAAGGGAATCTGTCTTAAATGAGGCCATCAGCTGATTTTTGTCTTTCTTCAATACTACATTGATAACCCCGGCAGTTGCATTAGTACCATATAAGACAGAACCCGGTCCACGAATCACTTCTATGCTTTCTATTGCATCAATAGGAATTCCAAGAAGGGGAATATCTCCATGAGAAGAGATCCAATTAGGTATGCCTTCAACAAGAAACAATACCTTTTGATTGAACTGTTCCGATAGTCCACGTATCATAATAGAGGTTGTCCCTACTGTGGTGTCCTGGATAATGACGCCTGGAATCAAGGCTAACGCTT
>JBDSKY010000405.1:0-7075 GCA_039916675.1 Bdellovibrionia bacterium | reverse complement strand
AAAAGCTACTAAGTCCACCCGATATGGGTCATCTGCCTTATCCCCTAGAAATAATTTTCCATCAGCGTCTCGATGAATGGACCTATAAAATCGGTCAAAGATCTGTTTCTGGATATCAGCAAAGTAGGATGACCTGAGATCTTTATCAATGTGAGCAATGGTATGCATTACTTTAAGGATGCTACATGCCCAGTTCTGCATGTTGAACTTGGGATAATCAGTAGGCTGAGGGGTAATATTATTGGGACCAATCATTAAGAACAACTCTCGGACATCTGTCAGTTCCAAAATTTTTCTAGGGATCTCTAATTTAAGGCCGTCTGGATTTTCTGGTTGTAAGAAGTTTTTCCGAATGAAATTCAGGGCTTCGTGAAAGTTTCCCAATACCTCTGCTTTTTCTATTGGATTTTCGAGGTCATAGCCGTAGCTTTTGATAAAAAGATCAGCTTCTTCAAGATTCAGCACTTGGAAAGCGGTCGTCGAGTCTATTGTAGATTGCCCGCCAATAATGATATCGAGAACATCAGACCGAAAATCATATTTGCTTCTTAAATTGGGTCTAGAGATTCTGCTCATGTTATTGAAGAGCTTAGCTTAATTTCATCGGGAGCACCAATCCTGAAATGTTTAACGCGGAGGTATAAATTGAAAGCAGGCGTATATTCAGCTCGTCGTAAAATAGTCTGGGAAAATGTTCGGGGAGCCAAATCGGTCAGTGCTTTTTGGATCGCTACTGCGTTGGGTGCCGGATTGTTCCCGATTGCACCTGGTACCATGGGAACTTTAGTCGCGCTTCCCATAGCTTATTATACGAATGAATGGGATTTGACTGCTCGGCTTCTATTTTGGGTCGGGCTGACGGTTTTGGGAAGTTGGGCTGCGACCGTATTCGATCAAATGATGAAAACCGGTGATAATCAAAATATCGTGATCGATGAAGTCATTGGGTTAGGAATTACAGCGTGGACAGCCGGTAGAGATCTAAAAACTCTTGCTGTCGCGTTCGTCTTGTTTCGAATATTTGATGTCGTTAAGCCACCCCCAGTCCGGCAAGTAGACCTGTGGTCCAAAAACCAGGCGTCTCCTTGGGCTGGAGGATTCGGTGTAATAGCTGATGACATAGTTGCTGGGTTTCAAGCTTTAGGAGTAATTTTAGTGCTCCAGTATCTACATGTTATCTAGCATACCATACAGATATATGGTATTGACCAAAGGTCTCATGAGGCCATTGGCAAGCCTTAACGGCAAGTCACATGGCTTTCTAAAAGTTTTTGAACATGGTACGCCCATTGCTTTCGCAATGCGAAAAACCTCTGAAGGAGAATCTCATGGAAATGAACGATAGAAGAAATGGTCTTGAGTCCGCGCATGGTCAGAAAAACAAGGCTATTGATTTAGCGGTTCAAGCGATTGAAAAGCAATTTGGTAAAGGCTCAATTATGCGATTGGGCACTCATGAAACTTTAGTGTCTCAAGATGTTCCAGCAGTTCCCACGGGCTCAATGAGCTTAGATATTGCCCTTGGCATTGGTGGATATCCTCGTGGGCGAGTTGTGGAAATTTATGGACCTGAAGCTTCCGGTAAAACAACTCTAACCCTTCATGCTATTGCAGAAGTTCAGAAGCAGGGTGGAACGGCAGCATTCGTAGATGCTGAACATGCATTAGATGTTGCTTACGCAAGGAAGCTAGGAGTAGGTACGGACGAACTCTTGATTTCACAGCCTGACACAGGTGAACAGGCTTTGGAAATCGCTGATATGCTCGTGAGATCCGGTGGAATTGATTTACTAGTTATCGACTCAGTTGCAGCATTAGTTCCTCGCGCTGAAATCGAAGGCGAAATGGGCGATTCTCATATGGGGCTGCAGGCGCGTTTAATGAGTCAGGCTCTGAGAAAGCTCACAGGCACTATTAGTCGTAGTAAAACTCTAGTGATCTTTATTAATCAGATTCGAATGAAAATTGGCGTGATGTTTGGAAACCCTGAAACCACAACAGGTGGAAATGCGCTCAAGTTCTATTCTTCTGTGCGGTTGGACATTCGTAGAATTGCAGCCATCAAGGATGGCGAGAATATTATCGGTAATAGAACTCGCGTAAAAGTAGTAAAAAACAAGATGGCTCCGCCGTTTAAAGAAGTAGAGTTCGATATTATTTATGGTGAAGGAATTTCCAAAGAAGGCGATCTGCTAGATTTGGGAGCAAGCATGAACATCATTGATAAGAGTGGTACTTGGTATACTTACAAAGACGAAAGAATCGGCCAAGGACGAGAGAATGCCAAGAACTATCTGAAGGCACATCCTGAGCATATTAAGACTATTCGAGAAGAAGTTTTGAAAAAAGCAGGAATCGGGCCAGCCGCTATCGCAGCTGCCGCAGAAGCAGCAGCAGCTGCTGCGAACCTGGCAGCTGGAACAGTGGCAGAAGCTCCTTCGGCAGGTAAAACGAAGCCGTCGACAGTGCCTGCTGCAATGACCTCTAACTTAGCTTCTTCGAAGAATGGACACTCTGCGACTGCTGCTGGTGGAAAGAAGTAAGGCGGTCTTTGTTTAGAGTTTATTCTTAAAAGCCTCTTGCTATCTCGGCAGGTTCGAGACATTAGTTTTGGGGGAAAATATATAGAGCGCAGCTATTGCTTGTTTCATATATTTTTCCCTCTAACTTGATCCCGAGCCTGCCAATTTAGCTTTGCTCAGCAATCAGTAGAAATAAGATACGGTTTTCCTCTTTTGCATACTCTTTTTCACACCAATGGCATTAAAAGTGCTTCATAATTTAACGTTATTTAAATTATAGAAATCAGACAGCCAAGTGGCTAGACTGATTGTGTAAGGAGTGTGGAACTTGAGCCGAACTGCTAAATTTTCTTTAATTTGGGTACTTGGAATTTTTCAAGCCTTTATTACATTGGGGTATGCAACAGAAGGCACAAGATCCCCTGAAAATTTTTCTGCCAATCCTATTCGAATTTCGCGTAATTTCTTTCGAAGCCCTCTGTTTGGAAAAATTTCCATTGTTTCCAATAATGTCGAACTAAGTACTTCGAGTATAAGTCCTATTCTTTGGATTGAGTATCCCCCTTCAGCTCCTGCACCTGAACAGGGGGCCCTAGCAGACTTTCGAGATCATCTAGGTTGTGCTTATCTCAGTGGGACTGAGGGCTTTGCTGTCTGTTTTAATATGATGGGAGACGTTTCCTCCTTAGGGATTAATTCTCGAGAAATGAAAGTTTTTGGAATCGAAGATTACTTCAAAAGCACCTATCAAATATTTTCTACTCAACATAAATGTCAACCTGATGTTCAGAATATCCGCTTTGAAGGAGCTACCGGTTCTGAAGGGAAGATTGATCTTTCGTTTGTAGCTGACACATTGACTCAGGCTGGATGTAAGAATTACGATGATGTTTTGAAGATTCAATTCCAAATGTCAGCTTTCTAATAGATAATTAAAAGCATGAATAAAAATGTTTCCAAGGTTTTTGTTTATGTCCTCAAGGAAGCAAATATTGCAGTGCGGTGCGTAGCTCGTTAAGAAATTCCCTTAGACGGCCTCAACCACCATAACAAATCCAAGCCCACCTGCGGCGCAGATAGAGATGAGTCCAAGGTTTTTCTTTCTCGCACGCAATTCATGGAGAGTTTGGAGGATGAGTCTTGCGCCAGTCGCACCGAAGGGATGTCCGATGGGAATACTGCCCCCGTTGACATTGAACTTAGACATATCTACGTTTCCAATTGCGCGATCTAGTCCCAGCTTCTCCTTTGCCCATTCCTTGGATTCAATAGCTCGAATTGTGGAAAGGGCCTGAGCAGCGAACGCTTCGTGCATTTCGATTAAGTCCAAATCTTCCCAGCGAATTCCTGCAAGTTTAAGGGCCCTTGGAATAGCGAAAGCAGGTCCAATGAGAAGAGGTTCTTTTTTAATATCTACCGCGGCATTTGCAACACTTCGAATAACACCCAAAGGCTTAAGTTTATGCTCATTCATTTTGGATTCACTCATTAAGAGCACTGCTGCAGCACCATCTGTCAAAGGGCTTGCGTTGCCTGCCGTAATACTTCCATCTTTATAGAAAACAGGTCGAAGTTTTCCCAGTTTCTCAACCGAGGTATCGGGCCTTACATCGGTGTCTCTGTCTATGACTTTACCGTTGGGGGTAGCTACTGGCACTACGTGGCTTCTATAAAAACCTCGTTCCCACGCATTATGGGCTTTGAGATGGCTATCAACCGCAAATTTGTCTTGTTCTTCACGACTAATCTTGAACTCTCGAGCCATTAAGTCGCCCGATTGACCCATAGTGAGTCCGGTCGTTGGTTCTTTAATTCCCGGAGCATTCGGAGTCATAAGCTGAGGTTTGAAAGAGGCTAGATGAGTCAGTTTTTGAACTGGTGTTTTCATCTTGGCGAAGTCTTGGAAAAAATCAGTGGCTTCCTGACTAAAAACGGCGCGCACGGAACTTATGGATTCTACACCACCAGCTAAGCCGATGTCGATTTGACCGGATATAATCTTAGCCGCGATACCAGCAGCTGCTTCGCCGCCCGAAGCACAGTACCGATTGATAGTTGTGCACGGAATAGTTGACGGCAACCCTGAGTCAAACAAAGCTTCACGCGAGACATTGGTTCCGTCTGCTGGAGGACTTACGATGCCGAAATAAATTTCATCTACATGCTTGGGATCTAAGTCTGATCGCGCGATAGTTTCGCGAAGGACTATTCCTCCTAAACTTGAGGCGGGCATTTTTTGAAAAACAGTTCGGGCTCTGACAAAAGGTGTTCGAGCCCCGGTGACAACCATTACGCGTTCTTGTGCCATAAAATTTAATCTCCCGTGAGACCCAAGGGTATATCACTTATTCTTATGCAAGCAATTGATTTGGTTAGATTTGAAGCGTGGAGTTCTCCATCAAAATGGCGTCAATGGTCGTTACCAATGATTCAGCGAATGTTTTGGCACGCGAAGGTGTGGCAGCGCGGGGGATCTTGCCCGCCGGAATAGCTCGTAGAACTTGATGAGCCAAAGAGGCAACATCCTGAAATCCAAATGAGTCCCCACTAATGGAAAGCGCCAGGCATTCGTCTCTCAGTTTCTCCCAGTTTCTTTCAATAATAATCTTTCGAAGTTTTTTTACTCGAAGGCCGAGGCGATCCAGATATCCTCGACGAAGCCTGACTTCAATCTCTTGTAAAGAGTTGAGATTAAGAGCCTTAAAATCTTTAGAATAAAATTCAGTTTGTTCAATCATAAAACTTTTACTACTTTCTGCGTACTTCTTACTTTTCTGCGGTTTTCGAGACAAGTGGATTCGACCACTTGGGTGCGACACAATTACCAAGTCCATAGGTAAGTCGTTTCACAAAAGTGCCGTCGACATTCATCAGGTAAATGTTTTTCTGTCCGGTTCGATTTGAACTAAACAAAATAAAGTTGCCGTCTGGGCTGAAGAACGGATCTTCATTATTACCCTGGTTTTTGGTGAGCCGTTCGATGGTTGTGCCATCTGGATTCATTATAAAAATATCAAAACTTTTATCGAGCCATCCGGCAAAGCCGATCTTATTATTACGGGGTGACCAAGTTGGAGATGCATTGTACCTGCCTGCGAAGGTCAATCTTTGAACCTGAGACCCGTCAGATTTTGCGCTAAAGACCATAGGTCTTCCCGTGCGCGATGAGACAAAAGCAAAGGATTGCCCGTTAGGGCTCCAGCTAGGATCTACATCAAAGCCGTAGGATTTAGTGAGTCGAGTGATTTTTCGAGTGCTCGTATCAAGAGAAAAAATTTCAGGATTTCCTAGGTAGCTAAGAGTGAGCGCTATTTTCAGCCCATCTGGGGCGTAGGCCGCGCCGCTGTTGATGCCGATTTTATCCGAGAGCAGGCGAACTGTATTATTAATAAAATTAAATTCGTAAAGATCAATGTTCTTATTATTGTCTGTATGACGAGTGATAAGCGAGTAGGCCAATCGAGTTCCATCTGGATTCCAGGCAGGGCCAAACGCGATCGAGCGATGATGCGTGACTTGCTTCACATCTGTCCCGTCGTAGTTCATCATATAGATTTCTTTTTTTCGCGACTTGTCACAGGACATTGCAATCTTAGTGAGAAAAATTCCAGGCGCCCCCGTTAGGCTTTGTACGACATCATTGGCAAAGTTATGGGCCAGGTTTTTTAAATCTGAAACGGGTGCCACGTAGCGTTTTGAAAAAATCTCTTTTAATCCGACAATGTCGTAAACATGCGTTTCAAAAGCTAGAGTTTTGTCGGGGCCCTGTGAGAGGCCGGTCTTTAGAAGAAATTCAGTTCCGATTGCGGCCCATTCATTCAGCTTAAAGGTGTCGGGTGCGATACCTGATTTAGCAGGGCTTTCAATGAAAGCCGAAGGATCAAGGAAATTAAAAACTCCCATGAATTGAAGATCTTTTTGAACGATATCGGCAATGGATTTTCCCAATAATACGGTAACGGCGTCTGGCGTACGGATTTCTGGAAAGGCAATAACTGCTTTTTTAGTCTGAGCAGTTCCTACAGAAATGTAATTATTGTCTGACTGTGCGGCACTGTAGGAGAGCGGAGCCCAAGAAAGACATGCTACCCAAGACAGAATAAATGGAACGAAACACTTTCTAGCGGCTATTTGTATTCGAGATAACATTTGAAAGAACTATAGCGGAAAGCCAATTAAAATACCATGAGACAGGAGGCCCGTTTTTAATTCAAGCGGAGGAGGAGGGAAAGGCTGACTCTGCTGCAGTGCCTGTTTCACGGCTTCGTCAAATTGGGCGTTTTGAGAAAGCTTGACCATCCGAAATTCGCGTAAAATGCCGGCGGCATCGATTCGGACTAATACCTGAGCATTTAAACTTTGTTTGGCAATCCAAGCCGGCAGGAACCAATTTTGACGAAGGCGATCTCGCAATGAATCAAGATAATTGGCTTCGGAAGCCTCCTTGGCATCGGCTGAAAGGCTGGTTCCAGGAGAGAGCTTGTTTCCTCTGACGAGTAGCTTAAGGTCGTTTTTACTTATTTGTGACTCTGGTGAAGGGGACTCCTGAATTT
>JBDSKY010000404.1:0-8352 GCA_039916675.1 Bdellovibrionia bacterium | reverse complement strand
GCAATATGGGATTACCTGGATCGCTACCCTTATCTACAAGAGCTCTACAGATGGAAAGAATGCCTCCATAAATTTTATCGAACACGCGGGTATACTCGCGCCAAAGCGGCATTACAAAACATGTGTGACGAAATGGCTTTAAGCTTGTTGCCTGAAATCAAAACACTCAGGAAAACGCTCATGAAATGGCGGCAAGAGATCTTAAATTACTTCCTAACAGGACTGACTAATGGTCGTACTGAGGGTTACAATAATCTTGCAAAGCTTGTGCAGAAGCGGGCCTTCGGATATAAGTCCTTCAGAAACTACAGACTCAGGCTCTTAAGTGTATGTGCTTAATGGAAAAAAAGGCGTGACCCACCATTAAATGAGGAGAACCGGAGAACCAATGCCCCTCGATATGGGGAAGAGCCAATGAGGAGAACCGCACGCTTTCCGTACAGAAACTGAAGTTAACTATTTGAAATCATTACTAAAAGACTTAAATATGGTGCACAAGACAGGACTTGAACCTGCACGCCTTTCGGCACGCGCCCCTCAAACGCGCGCGTATACCAATTCCGCCACTTGTGCCCAAAATGAGGGGTCGCACTGGTTATTATACAAAACTGAATCGTTCGCAAGCAGTTTGTTGATATGTATTTGCCGCGATCTAAGTTTATGGTCATTGACCCTATAAATGATGGGTAAGATAGGAAATGATATGAGCCCTACCCACAGCGATAACCCTTTGAAGGGGCGTAAGCCCATGGGCGTCGCGGACGTCCAGCTGAACATGATGCTCTATGAGCTTTTTAACAAAATCCAATTTGTTCCACGCGATAGCCGTATGGATTGAGTAATCACCTAAAATATCTTTTGTGTTCAAATCAGCATGGTTCTCCAACAGGAAGTCAAATAAGAGAGCGGAGTCCTCGTCCGCAATTGCCCAATGAATTGCGTCAGTCCCATGCGATTGCAAATTCAGATTAATGCCTCTTTGAACCAGCAGTTTTAATAATTTCAAATGATTTCAAGTCAAGCGGGCTTATTTCAGCCAAAGCAATCTTGCATAAAAGTAAACACAATAGACCTATTCCATTATATATGGTTAGCCTTCTTATTCGAGACACAGCATTAATACAGCGAGTTTTATAGGTAGACAACCAGTTCTATCTCGAAGATTCAAAATTGTCTCTTAAGTGCCTGGGATCCGCCAAATAGCCATCTTTTAGATCGTGCGTGATTTTAGGTTTTTTTCGAAGAGTGCTCTTCCTTGTTTGGTGTATTAGATCATCGGAAGTGGCAGTAGTGGTGGTTCCACCAGGTGAAGTTACCGAAAGCTTAATATCTACTTCTTTCTGATTCCTAGGTGAAACTGGCTTTGCGCTCCTTGAACTCTTAGCCGTACTCTTAGGACTTTTAGCCGTACTTCGAGGACTTTTAATTGTAGGAGAACTTTTTTGGATCAGTTGTCCCTGGTCCGCACCTAACCGTGGAGGTACCTTTACACTTAAACCGGGTCGAGGTTTAGCTAAAGCCATATGCGTGCCGAGTATCAGACATGTACACAAGGTAAGAAATAAGATTTTTTTCAATTTTCCTTTGTTCATAGTATTTTAACCTGATTCTTCCAGTTTTAATGAACTTTATGTTTAATACTAAGACCTGACTCAAATCATATTATAGGCCTTATTTTTCTTAAATTAAATTTAATATTTTATTAATTACCATCAAAAAAAATTTATAATATCAATCATCTATCTACACCTGGTCAATAGGGTATAAATTCAAAATGTCAATTTCAAAGCGGAAATTATACTGAAGAACTTTTACGTGAGCTTGATCAGTCCTTCCTTGAGGTCCAATATTCATTCTTGCTGGGGAGACTGAAAAAAATCAAAAAACACCCTCCAAACAATAAATTGGATGAAGACAATAGAAGGTTATTGAGCAGTAAAGAATTACCTGTAGACTTAGGGTTAAGGCAGCAATGCTTCAACCACAGAACAAGAGCCCAAGGGAATGAAAAAAGCCACCAAAAGAATCGTCATTCTAATCTCTGTATTCTGGACATTTTGGGCCTGCAACGTGACCAGCTCGTCTTACGCGGGAGAAACAGATAAAGTCACGAGAGACGCGCTTGCTCTCGAAGTTAAACCAACTCTGCTCATTAATGCGGAACTCGGAAAGGTTCTGCCCGAAAATTCTCTAGTTGTGGCACTTGCGGCAACTGGAGGAGGACCTCTACCTGGCCTGATGTATGGAGTGAACTCTAAGCTGGAGGCCCGGCTTTTTATGGGTCTCAGCGCAACTGGAGGCTCGGTAGACAACTATTTCTTAAATCCGACACTAAAATACCAATTGGCTCAGGTAGGTGGGTTTGGGTTCGCGGTTTTAGGCTCCGCTCTGACGAATCAAGCGAGCGGTAGTTCACCATCCTCCCTCCTAGCTGCGAAATTGGTAGGCAGCTATTTCTTCAAAGGCGGATTGCTAACGCTAGTGCCGGGAGTCACCCGAGACTCTTCGGGTCAATTAACGCCGGGGGGAGCTTTAGGGCTAGCCTTCACGCTGTGGCCTTCCAAAGTGCTCTGGATGTGGGAAAGTGCAACGAATTTTACCAGTACCTCAGTCACCACAAGTCTCACAGGAAGTCTGGCTATTCACTTTGACAATAAGGACGCACTTGGGATTACTTTTCTTAAGAAAAATGAGGACAACAGCCTTTCAGCGGGACTCCTTTTTCTGGCGTTTGTTCACGGAATAGCTTTCTAGGGTAGTGTAGAATATCTGCTATTTAGCCAAAGGCAATCGAATCACAAATCGGGTATTTGGGTTATTTACATCCACAAACAAAGATCCACAATGCGAATCAATAATTCCTTTGGTGATGCTCAGTCCCAGACCTGTTCCGCTGCCGATATCTTTGGTAGTGAAAAAAGGATTAAATATATGATCTCGAACTGTAGCTGGGATACCTTTTCCAGAATCGGTTACAGCAATTTCAACGTACTCATTCCGGTTGCAGACATCAATTCTGACCCATTTTTCATCTAACTCAGGTAATTCAGAAACGGCATCAAAGGCGTTGTTGAGCAAATTCAGGATTGCTTGCACAATCTCGACAACTCGGCATGTCAGCTCGCTTGAGTCTATTTGAGAATAAGTTAACTTTATGTCGCTATTTTCAAACCGCTGTTCACACAGACCTAGAGTATCTTTTATAATTTGTTTGATATCGGTACTTTTGAGGTTGTTCTGTTGGCTGTTAGGAGAGGAAAAAGTAAGCATCCCACGGATTATCCCGGCGATTCTATCCGTTGTGTTTTTAAGCTTTTCGGTCAGTTCTTTAACGATTGAAGATTTGACTGCTGGTTCGCTCTCGGCAATCTCTTGCAGCTGTTCCAACGTCAAGGATATTATTGTCAAGGGAGTGTTTATCTCATGTGCAATACCAGCACACATCGTACCTAATGCCGCCATTTTCTCAGCACGAATTAACTTTGTCTGCTGCTCCTTGATGAGTTGGGTGCGTTCTTCAACAATAGCCTCAAGCGAGGTAAAGTGGAACTTCGCCTGGCGGGCTGAGTTCCATTTGGTAGTCATCGTGAGCGCCAGTTGTTGAATTTCCATAGCGTCAAATGGCTTTCTCAAGAAAACCAGCTTGTCAGCAGTTGCGAACCTGCGATTGAATTCCTTCCAGGGATAGTCTAAGTAAGCAGAACAAATAACTACCTCAGTATCAGGCACGGCGGCAAAGATATGTTCAGTGGTTTTGATACCGTCCCACCCTGGGGGCATTCGCACGTCCACAAAAGCCAAAGCATACGGCTTTCCGGCGGCAAAAGCAGACTTGGCCATTTCATAACCTTCTTCGCCTTGATATGCCGAATCAATTAGGTACTCAGGTTGGATCCCTTTTTGCACCAACGGTAAATTTGAATCAGAATCTTCCAAGAGCTGCTTACCTAGTTCAGAAAATTTTGAGGACGTACTTTTCGTCTTTAAAAGCAATATTTTTTTAAAATCATTATGAATATCAGCGTTATCGTCGATAATTAATATTTTTCTATTTTCCATGCCGTCAGTCCGATCTTCGGATTTTTATTCGAAAGTGTATTTAAAAACTGAGGCGTCATCTAATTTCTGTATCTATATCTGACCCTCATGTTTTAAATTCTATTCTAATCTAGTTAACTCAGTCAATTGATTCTACTTTTCCAATCTTTGGCAACAAAATTGTAAATTGAGCTCCCTTTCCTGGGCCAGGACTGTCAGCCTTAATGCTTCCGCCCAACTCAGCCATGGCATTCGCTGCCGAATGAAGGCCAAAACCATGCCCGTTTTTCTTGCTTGTAAATCCCTGAGTAAAGAGCATTTTTAAAATTTTTGAATCCATTCCCACTCCCATATCTTTCACTTCAATAGCGATATACTCACCCTCTTCAAAAGTACGAATAGTTAAGACACGATCAGACTCAGGAAGATCCTCCATCGCTTCGCGGGCATTCCGAAACAGATTTATAACAACATTTAATAGTTTATTCTTTTGAATTACGACAGGTCCGGTATCAGATAAATCTTTTCTTACCTCCACTTTGTGATGATCAAAACTGGCAGCTTCTAGTCTCAGCACGTCTTCCAAAAAGGAGGGAATCTGGATCTCTTCCTGATGAAGACCCGTGCCAGCATAGTCTTGTTGCATCGCAATAGCTTCCTTCACCACGGTAAGCCCCTGCTGGAGAGCGAGAGCTTCTCTCAAGAGAGACTTCTGCTCTTGCTCAAACACTTTGCCGGCTTCCATGAATAAATTGAGGAGTAAGATTCCTTTAGGGTCATGCGTGATAAATTCAAGTAGGTTATCCCTGTGTCCCGACATAATATTACTTGCTTGAATAATTGTGGAGATTTCCGAAGCATTAATACTTTCGATGAGAACTTCATTTGCGATATTGACGGTATTGATCGTATTGCCAATATTATGAAGTACCCCCGTTGCAATTTCGGCCATGCCTGCCATGTGGGCATTTTCCAAAGCTGATTGCTGAACAGCCCTGAGTTGCTTTGTTCTTTCATCGACGGTTCTTTCTAGATTGTTCTTGTAATTTTCTAGATTCCTATTGCTTTTATCCAGTTCACGATTCTTGCGTTCAAGCTGGTCAAAGAGGTCCTTTAAAGAAATTCGTGTTGTCTCAAGTGCCTGTCCCAGCTCACTTATTTCATCACATTTTTCCCAAATAAAGCTTTGATTCAAAAATCTATCGGCTAGTTGTTGAGCCTGTAGATTAACTCGCTTTAATCTTGATATGATTCGTGTATTTATTAATAACGCTAAAATAGTAAAACAAATCACAACCTGAATTCCAAACTGAAAAAGGTCAATCAAAGACGAATAAAACATCTTTGACCGGAGTTTTGCCAATGAAAACTCAACTTGAACTTTTCCGATATTAATTCCATCATGTTGAATTGGTAGTTCCCTTATTAAGCTTTCACCGATCCTGCGACTCTCCAATGCTGTACTCAAAAACGACTTGCCTTGACTATCAGCAACAGAAACGCTCACCACTCTATCATCAGTCATAACCGCTTCTGATATCTTCAGAAGTGAGGCTTTGTCAAAATTCCACAATGGAAATGAGGAAGAAATGCTTAGAGTCTTGATTATTCTGTTATGTTCCTGAATAGATTCATCTCGAAGGCTTTCCCAGGTGATAGCGCTTGAAAATGTGAAAACTACCACGGTAGGAATCACTAGTCCGATAAAAATACCAACCAAAACCATTGGTTTGATTCTTAGATTTTTCCAACCAAAAATAGAATTATTCATTCACGAAACTCTCGCAATATTTGGAAAAGTTATTATACTTATAAAAGTGTATACCCACTATGTTCAACTGACTCCAAAATGTTTCGTATTAATGTTAATATCTTTCCTTGTTTTGAACGCAAACCCATGTTTTGCACAAAGCGCGAAGTGGACTGGCCCCACTGATGGGCCGAGAGCACAAGCTGGGAAACAAGTTATTTTCATAGGATCTGACTTAAAAAACGGAGGAATTGCTGCAGTTTATCGTGGCTTTGAGGCGGCCGCCAATGCGGTAAACTGGAGAGTGAGTGCCGTTGATGGGGAAGGAAACATAGACACTTTAAAGAAACAAATGATGATTACGATAAAGTCACATCCGGATGGCATTGTTATCGCCGGACTTCCTCAGGAATACATGGGAGACTTGTTGACATTGATCAGGCAATCGGAAATCGCCCTGGTTGGCTGGCATTCGGCAGCAAAGGCCGGGTCCGACCAGAAACTCTTTGTGAACGTATCGACCGATCCAATCGAAGTAGCCAAAATTGCCGCCGAGTACATTATCCGGAATGAGAAAGGGAAAATAGGTGTCGTTATATTCAATGATAGCAGTTTCGCAGTAGCGAATGCCAAGACAAAATGGATGCGAGAAGCACTTGCAAAGTGTAAGCGTTGCAAAGTCCTGGCAGTAGAGGATCACTCCATCTCTGCCGTGGAAAAAGATATCCCTAAAGTCATTATTCGTTTGAATAAAAAATTCGGTCATACATGGACGCACAATTTAGCAATTAATGACGCTTATTTTGACAGCATGAATTTTTCTCTCTCTAACATAGGAAGGTCCGATATCAAAAACATCTCAGCTGGAGACGGGTCAAACAAAGCATTGAGCCGCATTAAATCCGGTGCGTCCCAGCAGGTTGCAACAGTGGCGGAACCCCTGAATATTCAAGGATGGCAACTCGTCGATGAGCTCAATCGTCTTTTTTCAGGAACGAAACCCAGCGGGTATGTCACAAGGCCGCTTCTGATTACTTCTCAAGTATTGGAGCGAGCTGGTGAGAGTGAGAAAGACATTGATTCTGCACTAGGGGATTACAAAAATGCTTATCTATCGATATGGAAGAAATAGCTGCGCAAATATTGTCCAGCAACTATCAAGTTCACAAACGCACCGTACTAAAATGCCTTCGTAAGTTACCTTCAGATCATCCACCTATTAAGTTGTGTAGGTGGAGGTGACGATTCACCCCATAGACGCAGATGCGCAAAAAGTGGCGCGTTTCATGCTTTCCTCTCAAAAGACATGGGATTACTTCGAGGACGAGAAATTCGCCAACCGGCTGTTGACACTCCCCATATGTGGGATGTGAGCCCGAGTCAAGCGATTGCAATCCAAACGGACCTGAGAAAGAAAATAAAAATCCAAGCATTGACCCGGAAGGTTCACAGTATAGGGGGAGCAGATAGTTCCTTTAATCTGGGCTCTAACGTAGCTTACGCAGTATTTGTAGTGCTGGACTTGAAGACTCTCACCCCGGTGGATAGCTCATACTATGTAGGGTCATTAAAATTCCCCTATATTCCAGGATTACTTTCATTTAGAGAGATTCCACTATTAATGGAGGCTTGGAACCGACTCTGGACGAAACCAGACCTAGTGATGCTGGATGGCCAAGGAATTGCCCATCCCCGCCACTTGGGCATTGCTTCTCATTTTGGAATTTTGACGGGGGTTCCCACTTTGGGGTGCGCCAAGTCGAAACTAGTAGGTTCGTATGAGGAACCTGCAAGCCAAGCAAAATCGTATACTAATCTAGTCCATAAAGGCGAAAAAGTGGGCTTTGTTTACAGAACAAAAGATAATGTCTCTCCTATTTTTGTCTCGCCGGGGCATATGATGAATTTCTCAGACGTGATAAAAATAATGGGATCTATGAGATCACTTTATCGTGTCCCCGAACCTACGAGACAGGCTCATCTCCTGGCAAATGAAATCAGGAAAAACTTGTCGGATTCCAAATTATAAGCCTCCGTCATCGAAGGGGCTGAATAAGAGACTATTCGGACTATTGCAATCCGTTCATTGAAAGCTCAGATAACGTAACTTCCTCTAGGGCGCGCTCGTGAGTCGCTTCAAGAACCACTGGCGGTGCCACTCCTGCTTCCAGGGCTTCCTTCCACCTCGCAGCACACAGGCACCATTTATCACCAGGCTTTAAGCCAGGAAAGCCAGATTCAAGGAGAGGCAACGTTAGATCATTCCCTCTTGAGCCACTAAAATCCAGAAACTCTTGAGTCATGATGGCACAAACCGTATGATTTCCATGGTCTTGTTTATCGGTCCGGCAGAAACCGTCGCGGTGAAAACCTGTCTTGGGCTGGAAGCAACAAGAATGAAGAGCTGTACCTAAGACGTTTCTTCCTCGAATCGGGGTGACATTTAATTCCATGGCTTCTCATAGCACGGAACTTTGAAGGCTGCCATCTCTCTAACTACCCCCTTAACCTTTTGACCTTATTCCTTCTTTGGCAAGGGCAGCGCGGATGATCTCTCGTTTATC
>JBDSKY010000403.1:0-5088 GCA_039916675.1 Bdellovibrionia bacterium | reverse complement strand
AATCCTGATGACAGATGACATGGAAACTGAAACTCCCGAAGGAGAGAAGAGGTCATTGGCAATTAAGACTTGGGCTTCTGCTCTGGCGAAGAGACTTCACCGCCCGCTAAAACTTATTCATGTAGAAGACTTAACTCTTTATCCAGTCTCTCAGCCCTATTATCGTCGTTTCATTCAAACCTGTGTAGCTGAGCGAAAATCTAGACTCAATAAAATTGGCAGATCTCTTACAGTCCCTTCCAATACGGCGCTGCTTGCAGGATATCCTGCTCAAAAATTAGTTGAACTCACCTCAAAGAAGGGTAGCTATGAACTCATCGTTTTAGGATCGCATGGCCGAAAAGGAGCAAAGAGGCTTATCTTGGGCAGTGTTACCGAGGAAGTGATTCGAAACTCTCTAATTCCAGTTTTCACTTTAGGTCCAGCAGCTTTAGAATCCAGGCCTACTTTTCGTAAAGGGGCTGCTATTCGAATCCTAGTCGCAACAGACTTGACCGAAAATGGAAAGAGTGCTGAAGAGTATGCAATGTCATTAGCAAAACAGTTGTCTGGAGAGGTTATCCTATTTCACTCTCTTCTAGGGGGATTTCATCCCACATTTCAAACCGCCTTTTCAGCAGGAGACGTTTCAAAGGAGTATTGGGATTTAATTCAGCAGATTCGCCCGAAAATAATTCAAGAGATGAGTTTAAAAGAAGACAAATACCGCCAAAATAGAATCCCTTGTGAAAACCGGATAGACACAACCTCAGTCACTGCTTCAGCAGCTATCCTGAAGGGAATCAAGAAGCAAAAACCAGATCTGGTAATCATGGGAACACATGGCAGAAATCTTCTTGCAGGAGCTTTCTTTGGTAATTCAGCAAGACAAATTATTCTCAATTCCCCTGTTCCTGTGATTACGGTCAGGTCCAGAGTATAGGTCCAATATAAAATTATCGCCACGTGGATTAAATGAAGAGCAAGGGGCCCAGCCGAAGCTTGGACCCCCTCTTTTTAAAAAGGCGGAAACTAGTTTGAGACTTGAATCACTTTATTCACGGCTCTTCCGTTCATGCTGCGAGCATGAATCAAATGAACTCCGGATTCTGTTTTTCCAAGATTAACTTGTTTTTCGAATGGAATTAGTGCTTGGGCACAAACAACGCCTGGCTTGATAGATACCGTAGGTAATAAAACCGATACGTCGTCTTGAGATGTTACCTGAACTTTGTCATCTAATTTTGTACATGAAGAGTTTAGAACTCCGCTGATTTTGACTAGAAGGTCATCCTTTCCATTCACTACATCGGGTGCAGAAACTCCGGAAATTAAAGCATAGGGAAGTGAATCGACCGTTAAAGTTTGATTAGGTGCGACATTCATCATGCGAAGCCCTTGTTTGCCGTCCATTTTGTTAAATATGAATTTGTAGTCTCCAGCTGGCAGATTACCCACATGAACCTCGCTGGTAAAAGGAACCGACATTTTCAAATGTTCAGGCATTCTTGTTTCGTCAGCGCAAACGCCAGTAATTTGTCTGGTTGCAAACTGCCTTACCGTGATCGTATGGTTAGAGTCATTTTGCTCAGTTCGATAGCTCCCTAATGTGTAGCAGGAGCTAGGTAACGTACCATACAGGACTGCCTCTACCGTATTCTTCTCCTCATATCCAGTGTAAGGTGTGAGTAGAGCCTTTATCGGAATCTCAACATCAATAGAATCCGTTGGCTGATTAGCGCTCGTAATGTTTGAATTCCAACAAGAAAGCACAGCAAAACTTAAAACCGCTAATGAAATTTTTCTCATAATTACCTCCGTGAAAAGACGATTTAATTGTTCACTTAAGCGAACTCAGTTCAAAAGCTGCTCGCTTGTTCTAGTTTTAATTAAGCAATAGTTGCGCCAGGTAAACACACTGTCCAGCTAACGATCTTGATGGTGGGATAAATACTGAGAAAGTGAGTTTGTCCCATCCTTGAGTCGATTTGTCCCAAAGATCAATAATAACGCTCAAACTGAAGTTTAACTTGTATAATGAATGTATCTGCTTCAATACCGTGAGTACATAAGGAGAGAAGTTATTATATCCCCAAAAATTACTGGAAAGATGAAAGCCCTGGTCTTTGTTAGTCCGGGTCGAATTGAGCTCGTTGATAAAGAAATTCTCCCACCGAAATATGGTGAGGCGCTGATAAAGATCACGACCACCACGATCTGTGGGACAGACATTCATATTTTAAGGGGTGAGTTTCCGGTTAAGTCTGGCCTGACTATTGGTCATGAACCAGTCGGTGTGATTGCTGCACTCGGACCCGGTGTTGAAGGATACAAAATCGGTCAACGGGTAATCGCGGGAGCCATTACTCCTTGTGGACACTGTGACTCGTGCCAGGACCACCATTCGTCTCAATGTGGGGGTAAAGCAATGGGCGGATGGCGTTTTGGAAATACTATCGACGGTGCTCAGGCCGAATATTTGATAGTTCCGGACGCAATGGTCAATCTCGCTCTTGTCCCAGATCAATTGAGTGACGAGCAGGTGCTTATGTGTCCAGACATAATGAGCACTGGTTTTGGGGGAGCTGAAAGTGCAAATATTCGGATTGGCGATACCGTTGCTATTTTTGCCCAAGGTCCTATTGGGCTTTGTGCAGCTGCGGGTGCTCGCCTCATGGGAGCAAGCCAGATCATTGTCGTGGATTCAATTGAGAATCGCCTGCAGATATCAAAGAAAATGGGAGCGGATATCACCATTAATTTTAGTGGCGTTGATCCGGTCCAGCAGATCATGAAGCTGACTTCAGGCCGAGGCGTTGACGTTGCCATTGAGGCTTTAGGTAGACAGGAAACTTTCGAAAGCTGTCTTCGCGTACTCAAGCCTGGAGGTACTCTTTCGAGTCTTGGCGTGTATTCAAAAGGTCTAACCATTCCCCTCGATGCTTTTAGCGCGGGACTAGGCGACCACAAGATCGTGACAACGCTTTGCCCAGGCGGTAAGGAGCGGATGCGAAGGTTATTAAGTATCGTAGCTTCAGGCAAGGTTGATCTCAAGCCCCTGGTTACACACCGTTTTAAACTCAAGGATATTGTTCAGGCGTATAATCTTTTCAGCAGTCAAGGCGACATGGTGTTAAAAATAGCCATTACACCTTAAATCGTTATAGTTCATGACGAACGAGACTGGATCAAGTAGAAATATTATTTAGGTTCTGTTCAGAAAATCTTTCTAACATTCCCAGTTGAATCAGCAATAAACCAGGCGTCAGGTCCGACTACAACTTTAGAGTAAGATTTGACCCAGGGACCTTCTGTCGTTTGAGGAGCCCAGAATTTAAGAGTTTTTCCTGTGTCCCTATCTAAGACAAAAATTCCTTCTTGTGCCGTAGGATATAGAATGTTTCCTTTCCCATCGTAAGTGACCGATGCATAGGATTTACCCCCTTGAAACTTTCTGCACCAGATTTTATCCGCTGATGGCCATTTGTAGGCGCATACTTCACTATCCAAGTTAGAAATAACAACGGTATTTTCTAATTGTAATGGAATTCCAAAAATGGGGGCGGAACTTGCGATGTTGTGAGCAAGCTTACCTGTCACTTGGTTAAAGCAAGATAATTGACCAACATGAGATTTAGAATAAATTTCCCCTGTGCCGAAACAAACTTCATTCCCAACAAATACGGGAGGCATCCAGTTAGATTCTGTTAAATTAACATTCCATTGTTCTTTACCAGTCAGAAAATCGAGGGCAAATGCTCGATGCGATTTTTGCCAATAACCTCTTTCCACCCCTGTTCCTATGAAAACAAGAGATTCGGAAACTCTCGCCTCTGAGTCCACATGGCCAAGCTTACGATGCCATCGTTCTTGAAGTGTGAGGGGATCTACTGCATAAAGTCCGTCACTTCCTGCAGATACAAATAGCGAAGTTACTCCCTCATATTCGGCTAAGAAAGGGGTGCCTTCGGTGTGACCCTTGGTTTGAAATGCGCCTAGAAGCTGACCTGTTTTAAGGTCAAAAGAATAAATTCTGGAATGGTGAGACGTGTGTTCTCCTTCTCCCACGAAAAGTCTAGATTTCCAAACTAAAGGCGAGGGCGTTACTGGAGTTCCAGAATAGAACCGTCTCAAAATTTGGCCTGAGTCCTGATCTATTTCATAGGTATTGCCGTCATCCGAACCTACAAATACAGAGGCCCCACTCAATGTGACAGCACCAAATACGCCTCGCGGAAGCTTGGTTTTCCAAGCTTGCTTAAGTGGATTAACCTTCTGAGCCTGATAGAGTGGCGAATGCTCTATCTGATTCGAAACTCGCACTGAATCCGGATAATTTCTATTTGGGATAGGGTTGACCGACTCTTGCACTGCTCTCTGATTGGTCAGTTCAATATACCAAAGGGGCACGGGAAAACCCCTACAGTATTGAACCCCATAATATCCAAATATAATGAATAAGTTAAAGAGCGTAGCAAAAAGAATCACCTTAGGTTTAAGGAGTACTTCTATAAGCCTTTTAGGGCCTTCCCACTTGAGTTCCACGCCAAAAAACCTCGCAATGAAAGTAGCGAGAGCGTTTAAAATTAAACTAACTGCTGCTAAAGGTAGTACAAGAGTAGGGACTACTGCTTTTACAACTTCAAGCTTTTCTGACACTTCCGACACTTCCATCCACCCAAACATGTTCACCTTCTTTAAATTTTAAATGACACCCTAAAACACCACTTACTACTGGTAATCCCATCTCCCGGGCAACGATTGCACAATGAGAGAGGACTCCACCTTTTTCGACGACAATTGCTTTTGCTTTGAGAAAAAGAGGGGTCCATCCAGGATCAGTAGCCTCCGCTACTAAAATAACGTCATCAGGCCAATTCGAAACGTCCGCATCTTCAGGCTGACTCACAACGCGAACTTCTCCATAAGCAACTCCCGGGGATAAGCCCTCACCTTTGAATACCTTTGCGCTGCCTGTGTCTTTTGCAAAGATTAGATTTTCAAGCTCTCCCAACGAAAATTTAGAAGGCAGAGAAATTCGACCCAAAGTTTGCGACCTCTTTTTTCTTCTTTCAATTAGTTTAAGAGCAATTGAAACAGAGCAAGTCT
>JBDSKY010000402.1:0-2936 GCA_039916675.1 Bdellovibrionia bacterium | reverse complement strand
AGCGAAGGGAAGAATATTGATTGGAAGGCTTTAACTAGAGCAGCATTCCCATCTTCTTTTCAACTCGTGCCAATCTGCCAAACTTTACCACAGATTAGTGTCGAGTTTCATTTGTTCATAATGACCATTCGAACCGCAGGCGCGTTTGCAGCGGGGCCTGGGTTCGTCCTCCGTGATTATCCATTGGCAGGAGCCGGGGTTGTAGGCTTTGTCTCTTCATTTGTGGTTCCACATATAATTTCCAAACACCGGAAGCACAAGCTTACAGAAAAACTGGAGAACATTAGGCTCCACAATCAGCAAAAGCTTGCTAGCGCTTCTGAAGAAATCCAAATTCTTGAGAACCTGGATTTTCCTCAAGTAGTTGTTCAGTTAATAAAAACTGAGATGAAATTGCCCCTTACTATTGGCTACCTTCTTCCACAGCTAAGGGAAGTAGGGAATTATGCGGCTACACGCCTTACTTCCAATTCTATCGATTCGAATACTTACTTTGAAACTCTTCAAATTTCAGTGAACGCATTACTAGAAAAGATTGAGATGTCTCTTATTCTGAGGACGGACCTTTCAGAAGAGGTTCTAAACAAGATAGAACAGGTTCTTCATTTTGAATTAGGGGAGATCGAAGCTTAATTATTACTACACCGCTGACGGTAGGATTTTCTTGCCGATATAGTTCCGGCAAAATAAACCTAGTACTTGCACGCTATTATTTACGAGTCCATTTCGGTCCCTTTTGTATGCCGTCAAAAATATAGCTCCGTATATTTAATGTAGTGACATGATATAATTTATCCATGCTCATTGGGAATCTGTTATCGAAATTTTCTATTCCTAACCGGCGTCGAATTCAACGTGCGACTTTGGGATGTTTCGGGTTAATTTTTCTATCCCTTTTTTGGAAGTGGATTCCTCTTAATGATACTTTAGAGCAGTTTTCCTTAGATTATCGTTATTCCCATTTTAATCGCGAAACTCATGCCTCCGATCAAGTTCTACTAATTGATATTGATGAATCAAGCATGAAACTATTAGGGCCTCATTTCGGACGCTGGCCCTGGTCCCGGAAGGTTTATAAACAGCTGATCGAATTTCTTGCCCAAGGAGACCCGGCTGGGATTTATTTCGACTTACTTTTTACTGAAGCTTCCTCATCGGACGATGGAGATCAGCAGGTCGCGGATGCCTCTGTCCAAGCAGGTATGGTATCTCATGCGATGTTAGTTTCAAGCCAGTCTTCTGTAGAATTAGGGTCTAGTATTAAGCAAGGTGAAATCAATAGTAAGCAAAGTCTGCTTAATGATAAACAGCGCGGGTCCGAGTTTGTACCGTTGCCTCAAGGAATAGGTGGGAAATTTGGAGTGCATTGGACCCGAGGACTTCCTCCTTCTGGCCGGCAGGAATTTTATCGGGACTTTAATCTTCCAGCAGAGACTATCTTAGCCAAAATTCCTCATCTTCATGTAGTCACTTCGGAGAAGGACTCAGATGGTCTTTACCGACGAGCTCCAATGTTTTTTCATTATGATCAGGCCTGGTTTCCTTCGCTTGCGTTAAAAGCAGTCTCTGCCAGGATGAAAAATCCTAAGTACTCTTTTCTCGAAAACTCATCGACACAATTGGCGGTGCAAATAGATGACGATTTGAACTCACATTTAAGTATTCCATTGGATCAGAAATTAATGCTGCCTTTGCACTTTTACCGGTCGGACCGAGATATTGAAATTGTTCCAATCGCTGCCGCATTTTCCTCTGCGACGAAGCTTCAATCGGGCGAGGTTTCCGATTTATCCCAGCTTCAGCTCAACCCCCTGACGCTTAAGAATAAAATCGTTATTATTGGCGCTAGCGCCGCTGGGCTCTATGATTTGAAGGCAACACCGGTTAGTTCATCTTATCCAGGATCTTTGCTTCATGCCACGGCGATATCGAATATACTTACCCAGGATTTTCTTAGTCCGATATCTGCCAACCTTCAAGCATTGTTGAATGTTTTTACAATTTTTCTGACTTACGCATCAGTTTTTTTTATCGGTTCCATCATCATAAAAGTGCTGCTCCCGCTGTTTTGGATGACAGGTTATGTCGCATTCGCTTTCTATCTTTTTCAGAAGCAGAATGTGGCGTTGGAGGTAGCTAAGCCCCTGCTATTGGGAGCTCTGGCTACCTTTGACGGCTTGGCGTATTTGGTATTTGTTGAGGCCAAGGACATCCGAAAGCTGAAAGAGGCGCTGTCGAAGTACCTCTCGCCTTCCGTTTCGGAACAGATCATTGCAAGCGGACAGGACCCACGAGCAGAGGTAGGCCAATATAGGGAGTTGTCGGTTTTGTTCTCTGATATTCGCGGGTTTACTTCGCTTTCTGAAAAACTCAATCCCCAGGATCTTGTGAGTCTCCTCAATGAGTATTTAGGCTGTATGACAGATGTGATTTTTGGAGAAATGGGAACTCTGGATAAATTTATCGGTGATGCGATCATGGCTTTTTGGGGAGCTCCTATTGCTAGCGCAGATCACGCGGTAAGATCGTTGCGATGCGCTATAAAAATGAAAGCCGCATTGGGTCAATTAAACCTGAAGTGGAGCAGTCAGGGAATTCATAATTTAAATATTGGTATTGGAATTAATACCGGTGATGTGATCGTTGGAAACATTGGAAGCGAAAAGCGCCTAGATTACACAGTTATAGGCGATAATGTAAATCTTGCATCACGTTTGGAGAGTATCACCAAGCAGTACGGTTTGATGATCATTGTGGGAGAGAGGACAGAGGAATTAGTCAGAGGCTCATATATCTGCAGACCCATAGATTTTGTAGCTGTTAAGGGGAAAGAACACTGTGTTAAAATATATGAGCCATTAGGGGAAGTATCTGGTCCAAATGCTTCGATTCATTGGGAACTTGTTGGGCGTTTTTCAGATGCGCTAGGTGATTAT
>JBDSKY010000401.1:0-5404 GCA_039916675.1 Bdellovibrionia bacterium | reverse complement strand
ATCATAAATACCTCCATAGACACTTTTAAAGCTAGCAGCCTGTGCTCCAGGTGCCGCTTCAATGCCTCGATTGACCGATAGTGAATAACGCAGTCCCATTGCATTGTGAATATTACCGGGCCGCTTGAATTCTAGTTCGGATTTCCCTTCATGGTAAGCTTGAATTGCTCCGCCGGTACTCTTTGGCTCTATACGGCCTTTCAGTTTTTCTAAATAATTTTCACCCTGCTTTTCATCTCGTAGAGGGTCGCTCGCTCTAAGCCCTTCGATATAAGCCTCAGCAGGGGGTTCAGGATTTTCAGATCTTAGTTTGGACTGAATTTTATCCAAGTAAGGGGAATTGCTTGGTTGCCCCTCGACCTTTCCAGATTCAGAATCCAGGCGCCGGCTTTCGGGCATCCCTTCAAGTAGTTGATCAATATAGGGCTGATAAGAAGTATCAGTCGCCCAAGAAACGGTTCCCCAAATTCCACACGCGAGGCCCAAGAGAATTCCGTTTCTAAGATCCATCGTGAAGTCCCTTCCCTCTCTTTAACAATTCATGTCCTCCGAGAAATGCGAAAAAGAGGAACAGCCCCCCCATCAGGAGGTAGGCCCACTGTGGATGCAAGTAAAGCCAAGCGATTGCCTCTAACGGAGATAAAAAGAGAAGAACCGGCAATCTAAACACGGGATGAAATAAAAGCCATTCAGCGGCAGGAGGTGACCAGCTATAATACCAATGTACAAAACTTTGTCCCAAAGCCGAAGGAAGCAGTATTGAATCTCGGAATTCTCGTAAAAGAGTTACTGGTGCAGCATCAATTGATCCAAATGCTGCTGTTGCAATAAAACAATTACTTTTATTTAAAAACCCTTGAACGGCAGAAACCTCAACTGGAAAAAGCTTACAATTATCAACAAGAGCAGGAGCTATATAGAGACCGGCTCGGTCCTGCCCAATAAAAGAAACCCTATAGGCATGTATATCGTCGGGAAGTGAATTCTTAAATCCAGGAACAGGCGTCATTGCGTTGCCAAGGCCTATGCGAGAATTCATGCTATTCTTTTTGGCGTAATCCATGGTCACGTCAGGCAGGACAGTATCCGTAGCATTCGTATCTTGTCCCACCACCACTAAAGCTGCGCCGGGCGCGCCGGCTGCCGAATTTGGTGTCGCAAATCCGAAGCCTGTTGTGTCTAAAAAGATCTGCTTATCCCCCGGAATAACGCTGTTATTCAAAGTAGCCTCAGGAGGACAAGCCAAACTTGGGATAATATTTTCAAAGGTAAAACTCACCGGGGCCGTAGTCTGATCAATGACCTTGCCTACTTGGATCCCTGGTGTAGGAGTTACACCAGGTGTTGGAGTTGGAGTTGTAGTAGTGGGAGGGTAAGAGGTAGCATCCGCAACCTGCGTCACAGCAAAAGAAAGCTGCATACTAGGGGAAAGTATAGCTGTGGGTAGGGTGACAATGCCACTTGTGCAGCCAACCGCATCCCCTCCTGCAAGGTAAAAATCCGCACAGATATCTCGAGGATAAAAGCCTATGCGAAGAGTTGTCTGAGGAGTGTATCTCACCGCATAATAATGATTCCCTGTACCAATTGCATTTAACCCCTGACAAATGGAAGGGTCACAAGCCTTACCATTCACGGTCGCGATAGGTGCCGGATGGATTGGTGAAGTAGTAGTGGGATAGGCCTGAAATGTTACTACGATTTGCTGGGTACCAGTAAGAACCGGCGGAGTTACATCCGAGCGAAAATTAATTTCAAATCGATTCGCAAACCCATTGGTCGTCTCGTCTCCACTATAAGCGCTTTCGGTGATATCCAAAGGCACAACACCAGAAGGCAAAAAAGCGGGTGGAGCGACTGCTATCGAATTAGGAAACTTTACAAAATAATAAGCGGGTGATCCCCCTAAACTTCCTCCATTATTCGGAGTGATCTCTATTTCGGCATTTGCCGGAGCCGAAAATAATAATAATAAAGCCATGCATGCGACTGCATATGCATGATTTTGAAAGGAACTCGCTAAATAAGCAGGCAGGCCTAACTTATTAAGCTGAGAACAAATTCTTAAGTAACATCTCTCCCATTTGGACGGCATTCAATGCAGCTCCTTTGCGTAAATTGTCAGAAACTACCCAAAGGTTAAGTCCGTACTTAACAGAGGGGTCCTTTCGAATTCTGCCGACATAAACTGCATCCCGGCCTGTTGCGCCCTCAACCACATCATCTCCTGATGCCACTCCGAGCGGATAAATGTTCTTCTTAGGATCGTCTTGAAGAATAATTCCAGGATGTTTTCGCAAGGCTTTCCTTACATCTTCGACTTCAAAAGACCTCTCGCACTCAATATTTATTGATTCTGCATGACAGGAAAACGTCGGCACGCGTATCGCGGTCGCTGAGATTTTCAAATCAGGCATACCTAATATCTTTCTACTCTCAGCCACAATTTTCTGCTCTTCGCTAGTATTCCCATCTTCTTTAAAGCTGCCAATATGGGGAATACAGTTGAATGCAATTTGGTGTGTGAATGCTTTCGGAACTACCTGTTTCTGATTAAACATTCCGACAGTTTGCGTTGAAAGCTCCATCATGGCTGCAGCGCCAGCACCACTAGTGCTTTGGTAAGTAGAAACAACCACACGTTTGATACCCCAATGATCTTGGATGGGCTTAAGGGCTACTGCCATTTGAACCGTAGAACAATTTGGGCCTGCCAAGATTCTTTCACGTACAGTGAACTGCTTCTTTTTTTCTTTATTAGTACTCGGTTTCAAGCGAGCTTCCAAAAGCTCGCCGTTTACTTCAGGGATCAAAAGTAAAATATCGTCTTCCAGCCTAAAGGTAGAAGAGTTATCAATTACCCAGGAACCCGACTCAGCGGCATGAGGTACCCAGTCCTTAGAAACTGCGTCCGAAGCATCAAAAAACGCGATGTCCACACCATCAAAACAGCCTTTTTCTAAAATTCTGCAGCGATGACTTTTCTCTTTCCAAGAGATGGCTTTACCCAAAGATTTTTTTGATCCAAAAACAACCAATTCACGAACCGGAAACTTTCTCGTCTCTAAAATAGATAGCAATTCTTTGCCGACGGCACCGGTTGCACCTACAACTGCAACTTTCAACCCTGCCTGACCCTTACTGCTTGGTTTGTCGATTTTACTTTTTACCATAAGTGGACGGTGAACTCCCATTTCCAACTTTTACTTTATCCGAACTGCCCACAAGCACACGGACGATATTCCAAGCTAAACTAAGGGTAATATAGCAGGTCCCAATTAAGAACAAAGTCACTTCTGGTTTTACGGCAATTAAGATCATAGTTAAAACGCCGATTAACAAATATCCGAATGTAGCTCGAGAGCGCCAATTGAATTCCTTCATTGAAGGAAAACGAATGGTGCTGACCATCAAGCTAGCTAAACTAAAAGTCAGAAACAGCACAAAGTTTTCCTTGGACACCGGCCACGAGGAAGTATTATTAAAAATAATAAAAGTAGCGACCATACCCGCCGCCATAGGAATAGGTAAACCTTGAAAATAGTTCTTAGGCACCATGGCAGAGCTAACATTGAAGCGAGCTAATCGAAGAGCCCCACAGGCTAAAAACAAAAAGGCCGCCAACCAGCCCAACCTATCAAATGGTTCGAGTGCCCACTGATAAAGCAGAACAGCAGGAGCTGCCCCAAACGACAACAGATCCGACAGGCTATCGTACTCCACCCCAAACTGGCTTGTGGCCTTTGCCATACGCGCAATACGCCCATCCAACATATCAAACACACCAGCGGCAATAATTGCCCAAGCCGCAACCACGAATTCCTGATGAATTGTGGCAATAATAGCGTAAAAACCGCAGAACAAATTCGCAGTAGTCACAAAATTCGGGACTAGATAGATTTTTTTCATTTGTAGCTCAATTATACACAAAAAGTCGCAGTCTTACACTAGTAACATCCGAGCGAACCGAAAAGCAGACTTAAATGGTCACCAAAAACCTTTTTATGTCTTCCTATGTGGCCCCGATGGAAGCAACCCCGCTTTAAGCTTAATTTCCGCATCTGAGGGACGAATGTATCTTGGATTTACCAGAAGTCCCTCATGTAAAAGACCTGCTTGTACAGCTTCAAAAGCCAGAAGTCCCACATAACGGCCCTGAATTTGATTAGGAAAAACATTCAGGTCTTTTAATTCCCTATCGGCAGGAAGATTTTCCCAAGCTTCTCCATATCGTTGCCGGCCTTCTCCTACTGAAATCCATTGTGCGTTCTTTCCCAATCGATCCAAATTTTCATTAAGTTTTTCTATCAAAACTTCTGGTTGAATAACTTGCTCCTGAACATCTTCATGCCAAAGATGATGATTACCAGAAAAAGCTTCATCCATCGGAACCACACATTTCAAAACCGCCTGGGGAGTTCCCCAAAGTGCAAATAACTCGCCCTTGCAAGCATCAGTGGAAGCGACAATGAGGGTCTTATTCTTCAAATTCAGATGAGAATGACTTAAAGCCATCGGACGAGCCAGGGCAGATAAACTGGAGAATCTTACCAAAGGCTTTTTTAAAGTGTGGGCCAAAGTTCGCGCTGTCGTTATTCCAATTCGTAAACCAGTAAAGCTACCAGGTCCAACGCCCACTCCAAAAACATCCACATCGTTGATCTTCCAACGAGCCAACTCAAGGACTTGATGAACCCCCCAGAGCAACCGCTCTGAATGTGTCAAATCCACATTTAATGTCAGCTCGGCCACAAGATTAACGTCCTGCCAACCTTTACAGTGACTAGAATCCCACTCCAGAGCAACCAATGCTCCAGTCTTTGAAGACGTGTCCCAAGCTACCAACTTCATAGGTAAAGAAGGCGAGCGATGTCATTTTTGAAAGCAACTCCCATTAAAGCAAGTATTAGGAGAAGTCCTATTCCTTGAATAATTTCCATTTGCTTCAGTGTGAGAGGTTTACCACGAACGGATTCAACCCCCAGCAAAAGTAGATGCCCCCCGTCCAAAACTGGTACCGGCAAAATATTCAAAACTCCAAGCCCTACCGAGAAGATGGCCATATTAGTCAGAAAAGAAATCAAACCCCTTGTCATGGATTCCCCGGCGATTTTGCCGATCATAATAGGTCCACCCAGATTTCCAACAGAAACTTGACCAACAGCCATTTTGCGAAGAAGGACCAAATTTCTCCAAGAAAATGTAATCATCCGGTCAGTAGCTTGATAAACTAACTTGAAAGGATTCAATACTCTCTCAATGTGGGTTATGGGTTCGGATAAAACTAACATCGGCATCACGCCAACAGTATAAGCAGTAGTCTTATTTAGAAGCGGATCGCGGCCAGCGGTTACAGTGGGGGTTATTACCGCACTATAGAGCTTTCCTGCTCGTTCCCATCTTA
>JBDSKY010000400.1:0-3132 GCA_039916675.1 Bdellovibrionia bacterium | reverse complement strand
TCATTTTGTTGGGGGATAGACTAAAGTGCTCACCAAAAAAGAGCGTGGAATCGGCTGAATTTGGATGGATATAGATCATATCAATGTCCATTCGGTGATGGAGTTCCACTTCTAATATTTCGCAAATCTTTTTCCTCTGCGCGTCTGATATACCAGCATCTTTACAATACTTTGAAACGGAAGAAATTGCATTTCGCTCTGATTGTTTATTGCGAATATGATTATTTATTTTCTGCTCAATCAATAAATAGATGGCCTGAATAATTATGGCCGGCAGTCCTAAGTTTACAAGGGCGCTAGGATCGTTCATGACATGGAAGGGCTGATGAGTATAACTTGCAAACACAAGATCAGCGCCACTATCGACCGCGATATGGGAGGACAAGGTGTCTCTGATTTCTCCGTCAATGTAATAGGTAAGTTGATCTCTTACTTTTATAGGGTAGGGAGTAAAAATCACGGGCAATGCAGTACTCGCGGCACAAGCTTCAGATATTCCTACATCGCTCTCATACTGGCAGGTCATATCGTTTGATGACGGTTGATAGTTGTATTTACCGAATACAACTTTACGTGAATGATTCAACTGCGTGCCTACGATAAACAGGTCCGCCAAGTAATCCTGGAAATTATTTGAGGGAAGTACTTCCTCCCTCATATACTGCTCAAGACCTGAGGTCGAAAATATTCCACTCATCTTCAACCACTTAAACTGGATCAAGGATTCCCAATTGCCATCTAAAAAGTCTGAGATGCTGCGGCGAAATCTTTTAACCTGACTTACCTGCTCAACTGCAGGGAGATTGGACCTCAATTTGAACATTTTTTGGTAGGTCAGTCGCGGCAACAACTTGGGTGTCAAAAAGGCCTGATTTATTTCTGACGCCTTTTTTCCGAGGAATGAATTGAATATATTATCCAAAGAATAGCCGGCCGCAAGATACGAAGTTATAATCGACCCAGCACTGGAACCTACGTAAGAAGAGATGTCCATAGGTCCCGGCGTCGGCACAGGCCCTTCAAACGGTGCTGTTCCTCCAAAGAACTTAAATCCCTGTTCCTGTAAAGCGAGCGCCACACCTAAGTGAAAAGCTCCAGCTTTGGCCGCGCCTCCACTGCAGACAAAGGCGATTTTTCGCTTGGAACCGATTTGGATACGTTCTTCGGGGCCCTGGGATTGAACCACCATAAGAAATAAGATTACTTGAATTTAAAGCTCATGGAAATACAATTGATAATAGAACTATGAATAATTTAAGACACAGTGCACCAGGAGATTGGGTCTCTTTAATGGATTTTGCTTCTAAGAAAAGCGTCAGCCTCTCTACTCTTCGCCGACACATCAAGGCAAATAAAATTACTTACAAGATCGAAAACGGTCGCTACTTTTTATGGGACGACGAAACAGGAGAGGAACATTCCGCAAACAATGACTCACAAAACGATATAAATTGTCTTCAATTAGAACTGCAAAAAGCCCAAGAAGAAATTGCAGAACTTAAAACGCTGATCGCCTTTTATGAAGAAAACACTTCCTCACAGAAATTCCATGAATAGGCAGAAAACCCTGAAATGGTTGCTGCATTGTTGCTTTATATTTTCGTTTTTTATACCCGCTCGGGCATTTCCTTTCTTTGACCTAGACACTCAATTTGAGCTGGGATCAATCGGTGTTTTAAGATCCTCAGATAATATGGACGGTCTATTTAACGAATATGTTTCTGCCGCCTATAAAGACTACTTCACTCATCAAACTCGTTTTACGTTAAACGATCTTTCATCTGCCGACGGGGCTTTAGATCGTTCAAATATTCCTTACGATAAACTAATTATGGATCGAGATGTACTAGCCCAGCTTGCAAAGTCGAGCCGAAGCCAAAGTATTTTACGTACTCAAGTACTTAAAGAGGGAAGGAAATACCATTTTATATTGGATTGGTTGCATGCCCCACGGATGGAACTTCTTGGGCAATTTGAATTCACTATCGACGATCCCTCTGGCGGAAAGTCGCTTGTAGTTGAATCTTTAAACACCACATTGAAGCAATCTTTAGATAAATTATTTGGAAAGATTCCCTTTCAAGGAAATGTGACTGGCAGAGATGGTAACTCAATAACGATAAATCTAGGGACTATCTCCGGCCTCAAACGGGGAGACATTCTCACCATAGGAACCTTGGACGAAGTTAAGCAGCATCCCTTACTGAAAAAGATAGTGGAATGGAAATTTACCCAAACAGGGAAAATAGAGGTGGGGCAGGCTGAAGAAGCATTATCATTCTGTAAAATTTTAGAAGAGGAACCCGGCAAAGATATCGCTCGCAGTCAGAAAATATTTCACATCCAAAAGCCGTCTCCCTTGGAGCAATTAAACGCTATCTCGGAGCCCTCGGATAAACCAGCGTCGTCAGGTGTGCCCGAGGTGCCTCAAGTAGGCAATTTAAGCCTTTCTCTCTTCCCTGCTTTTTATGATCGCCAATACAGTGATTTAAGTGGCATCTCAAATACAGGTGGAGCGACTGCTTACAGCGCTTCAGCTAGTGGTGAGGTGTTACTCACCCGCGAATGGTTCGCAGGACTGGATTTTAAATTCTCTCTTTCGACCTTTGGCCAGAAAGACATTCTTACTGGAATTGACAGTCCGGCTACAGCAATCGGCGGTGTATCACAGACGGACTTTACCTATAAACTCACTCTCGGTTACATGTATCTTTTGACTGGGAATCTTTTTGGACCCAAGGGCTGGCTTAAATGTGGATTTAAGTCTGACTCCTACAATACTCCGACCACACTTGGGGAATTCACGGGGCCTGTTACGTTCAACTCGGTCTTCTTCGGCGCAGGAGCTGACTTACCCCTTCGCAACAATTGGGGTGCGATTGCGAATCTATCATTCCGCTTAACAACCTCGGTCACCCAAGATTTTGTGGCGGAACCAGTAACGGGCTCCTCTGATGTCGAATTCTTTTTAGGGGGCTACTACCGCCTCAACCTTAATTCTACTCTGAAATTGGGCATCGACGTTGTTTCCAGCGGTGCGACGTTTAATGGTGGAACCAGTCTGAATCAAAAAACGGTTTCAATCGTTCCGTCTCTCCTATATTACTTCTAAAATGACTTCTTCTGATAAGG
>JBDSKY010000399.1:0-9619 GCA_039916675.1 Bdellovibrionia bacterium | reverse complement strand
GGATCACTGCTGGTAATGGCAACTGTTCCTAAATAAGATGTTGCGGTATTTCCGTAAGTATCCTTCGCCGTTACAGTCAGATTATTCGCGACGCCAGCCGTAGTGCTTGAAGGATACCCGCTAACTGTGAGGGAAACTGCCGCAATTGGAGTAACGGTAATACCCGTTTGCGAGCTAGTCAAGGATCCGGTGACTGTGTCTGTGGCAGTTATACTTCGAGATCCCGAAGTTTTCAGTGTAGCTGCAAAGGTTTTAACTCCAGCGTCGCCTGCAAGAAAGGTATAATCTGTTGGAAGTACCGCACTCGGATCACTTGAAGTAAAATTTACGGTTCCGAGGTAATCGGTTGCCGTATTTCCATACGTGTCCTTTGCAGTCACAGAGAAGCTGTTGGAAGTTCCCGCAGCGGTAGTGGTCGCATATCCAGCTAGAATTAAACTTGCTGCAGCAGCAGACGTCACAGTTATTCCAGTTTGACTTCCAGTAATAGAACCAGTAACAGTGTCGGTCACAGTGATTGACTGAGTCCCACTTGTTTTTAATGTGGCAGAAAATGTTCTTACGCCTAAATCTCCTGCAACGTAAGTATAGTCAGCCGGCAAAACTGCGGCCCCATCACTTGAGGTAAAATGCACCGTTCCCACATAAGTAGTTTTTACATTGCCGTAGACATCCCTGACGCTTGAGGTAAAAGTATTGGACGACCCTGCAGTAATACTGGCGGCGTGTCCACTGACCACAATAGTGCTGGCACTCGCTGCACTAACAACTATTCCACTCTGGGAACCTGTTATGCTTCCTGTAACCGTGTCAGTTGCAGTAATGCTCCGAGACCCTGAGGTCTTCAAAGTCACGTTGAGCACTTTCACCCCAGCATCGCCTGAGACAAACGTGTAATTTGAAGGTAGAGTTGCAGCTGGGTCACTACTAGTGAGGGCTACTGTACCTACATAAGAGGTTGCCGTATTTCCGTAAGTATCCTTCGCCGTTACAGTTAGATTACTTGCGACGCCTGCAGTAGTAGTTGAAGGATACCCACTGACTGTATACGACACAGCACTTGCCGATGCCACACTGATACCGGTTTGCGAACTAGTCAATGATCCTGTGATTGTATCTGTTACAGTTATACTTCGAGTTCCCGAAGTTCTCAAAGTAGCCGCAAAGTTCTTAACCCCAGCATCTCCTGGCACAAAGGTATAGTTTGAAGGCAGAACGGCACTGATATCGCTAGAGGTGAATTGAACCGTTCCCTGGTAAGATACCGCAGTGTTACCGTAGATGTCTTTAGCAGCTACTGTAAAACCGTTAGAAGCCCCTGCAGTCGTATTCGCGGCATATCCTGTCAATACTAAACTCGAAGCAGCACCAGCGGCTAATATTATTCCAGTTTGACTTCCATCAACATAATTGTAAGTTGTATCGGTAACGGTGATCGAATGAGTCCCGCTGGTTTTCAAGGTTATATTAAACGACTTCTCTCCGAGATCTCCTGGAAGAAAAGTATAGTCTGCAGGTAAAACTGCCAAAGGATCAGATGAACTAAAATGGATTGTGCCCGGATAGCTAGTCAAAGTGTTTCCGAACAGGTCTCTCGCAGTAATAGTTACAATACTTGAAGTACCTACACTAGTGTTTGTCGGATAACCTGCTACTAGAAAGTTCTCTGGAGGTGCCGGCACCACAGTGATGTCTGACTGGATTGCTGAAAGATTTACATTTCCAGTATCTGAGATAGCCAAACTTTGATTGCCAACAGTCTTTAATTCTATGGGAAAGGCATGCAATCCCACATCTGCTTCCGTAAAGGTGTAGTCTGCAGGAAGTGTCGCAATCGGGTCCGAAGAAGTGAAGGAAAATGTCCCGGTGTAATTTGACGCAACATTGCCGACGGAGTCAAGCAGCTTTAGCAGTAGGTCATGGGATACCCCCGCAATAGTGCTCGTTGGAAATCCGCTTAATACAATTTCTGTGGGCGGACCTGGATTCACCAAGAATGTAAACTTTGCAGAGGTCTTGGATTCACTTCGGGTATCGTAGATAGTAATCGTTTGATTGCCAGCAGTTTTAAATTTTACTGTGATTTTCTTCGTTCCCGCATCTTTAACTGAGAACGTGTAGCTAGCAGGTATTTCAGCTGCTGGGTCAGTAGAGGAAATTCGAACTGTCCCGGTATAAGCTGTCACCAGCTGCCCTTTTGAATCCTTGGCAGTGATGGTCAGTGAACTTTCAACATTAGCAATTAAAGGGTCGGCAACAATCAGTAACTGAGGAAACTGCGAAATCTTAATTGTGGAGGTAACTTCACAAGCAGAAATGAAAAGTGAACTCGCCAATAATATTAGAGTTATGGCTCTACCCGGTAATTGTTTTAGCAACGAAGCACGAACCATATTCATTATCAATAATTGTACTACCTCAGGAAACGGTTGAAAAGACTTAATATAGTTTATAAATGTATCAATTATTTAAGTAGAAAATAGGACCTAAGATGCTAAACGGAAAATATCTGCCTAGTGTTTTGCCTTAAAGGCGGCCTGTCAAATCGGACACACATTGACAAAAAAACTTCGATTTATAAAAATATGCTCTTATAGCCATGCGACGCGTTGCGAACAAGCAACAATCGCAGACGAGCAATACAGATAGAATAACGACAACTCATTTTTGGTCAAGTTTCTATAGAGAAAGGTCGATTAATTCGTTGGACCCTATGGAAATGTATATTCTACTAACTAAGCTGAGCTTCCTATTATTATTCCTGTTAGAAAGCCTGGCCTTAGCAACAGAAACGCCGAATCCTACCCCTCATGTTACTGATCAATCCAATTCGGAACAGGATCACCAATTAAGGCGGCAAAAGTCTGACGCATTTGGTAGTGGCTCGAGTTTAGAGACTATACATCAAGTCGAAAGTGGAAAACATTACATTTACAAACGTTCGAAATCCTTAAACAGCGTTATTAGAAAAGAGCCCTTGGTCATAACCATTCCTAAAGTCCACAATGGAGATGATCATCGCGATCATGATATGAGAAGACTTCGCACCTCTGGTCTTTTCAGAAGCAAAACTACAATCGAAAAGGTTACTACCTTTGCAGGAGAAGGAGGGGCCTCAAGAGTCTATTTTATGCATCCTGTCGCGCCTCACTCAATATCTCATGGGAGTGAAGACTCCAAAAATAAATGGGCCCAACAGAATGCTAAAGAAGTGATTAAGGTAAGAAAATATAAACCGTGGGGAGCAGATGCGGAAGCAATAAAAAGGGATCTAGAATTAGCGAAAGTCTTTCAGAAATCAGCCAGTCAATTCAAGTACATTGAAGGTGGAAAAAAAACACCACTCATTGAAGCTGTCCCTTATTCGAGTTCCAAGAGAGAAATTGCAATAGGGCTCCTCAAACAGGAAATTGTTCGAGGTGATTCTGTCCACAGCATCTCCGACCGAATTCGATCCGCTTCAGCCGGAAGTAAAGTCGATTTGAAATATTTAACTGAGACTTTGAAATTTAAAGATTTGGAAAGTGCCAGAAACCGAACGGCTGCAGTCGAAGAATTTTATCGCAAAACTAATGAGGATGCTCTGAAATTCCACAAGTTAAATAACTTGACTCCCGTAAGAAATAAAAATGAAGAAAACAAAGATATTTCCGTTGGGTTTGATTTTAATCATGGCCACAACGTTATATGGGATCCCAAGAAGCAAATATTTCGAGCGATTGACTACTAACTTCCAATTTTAAAAATTGCTAGCCTGCTTTAAATCTAGAGCTTCGCCATTAACCTCAGTGCCTGGAACCGTTCTTAAGCCCGTGGCTATAACACTGACTTTAACTCGATCTTCCATCTTCTCGTCAATGACTGTTCCAAAGATAATATCCGCGTCCTCATGAGCTGCAGCCGTGATCAACCTGATTGCGTCATCAACTTCCTGCATAATTAAGCTCGGTCCAGCGGTAATATTGATAATAATCCCAGCTGCCCCAGAAATTTGCGTATCCTCCAGTAACGGGCTCGAAATAGCTTGTGTCGCCGCTTCCAGAGCACGGTGTGTTCCTACGCCAATTCCAATTCCCATGAGGGCTGCGCCTTTGTCTTTCATAATAGTTTTTACGTCGGCAAAATCTAGATTAATCATCCCCGTGCAGTTGATAAGGTCTGAAATCTCTTGAATTGCATTTAAGAGGACTTCGTCTGCGATCTTAAATGCATCAATCATGGACACGGACGCTGTCGAGATAGCCAACAGTCTTTGATTTGGGATTACAATCAGGGAATCTACACTTTCCCGTAGGCGAAGGATTCCTTGCTGAGCCCTGCGCATCCGCTTTTTCCCTTCAAAGATGAAAGGCTTCGTCACTATTCCTACAGTTAAGATGCCCATGTCCTTAGCGATTTTAGCAAAGATTGGAGCTGCACCGGTCCCAGTTCCTCCTCCCATTCCAGCAGTGATGAAGACTATATCTGCGCCAGCCACAGCCTGCGAAATTTGATAACAATGGCCGAGTGCTGCCTCTCTTCCGACGTCTGGGTTAGCTCCTGCTCCTCTACCATTGGTTATTTTTTCACCTATAATGAGTTTTGTATTGGTAAAAGGCGTTTCCAAAACACTGCGTTCGGTATTAACAGTGATGAACTCCACATGATTCAGTCCGACTCGAATCATGTTGTTTACAACATTGCAACCTCCTCCACCAACACCAATAATTTTAATTTTTGCCTTACTGGATTTCTTCCGGCCAATTTCAAGCATGGCTTATCCTTTCGGTATCGTTCAATGTAGAGATAGATAAATGAATGTTTAGGAAGAGACTGGTAATGTCAATGAGAATTAATGGGAGCATCAACCGGCAATAAGGGATGAGCCGCCAATGCCTGTACTCGAGGATTACATTTTTGGGTTATGCGAGTCTCTCGCCTAATTAGCTACGCAACGAACCGCCCCTTTAAGACTATCGCGATTATCAGAATTCACAATTCCAGCACTCCCGTTAAAAGTAGCGGCAAATTGAGGTGCATCCGGCAAGACCGTCGACGACCAGAACCATCGATTTAGTAAGTTAGGTAGAAATACTGGATGATAATAATGAGAAGGACGATTCCCCAGATCCTTTGCGAGGGTTTCAAATTCTTCTTTAGTAGGCAAGCGAGCTTTCAGAGATTTACAGTAAGTCTCTGCAGAGAGATGATCCATATTGTTATCCGATCCGTCCTCGAGTTTTGCAATATCTCCCCAAATAAGCTTTTTCGGATCTTTAGGGTTCTGCCAAGCTCTTCCTAAAGCAGCCAAATCGGGACGTCCCACTACGCGCTGATATACGGCTCCTGAAATCGTTTGGACAGGCTCTCCCCAGGGATAATCATAATCTGCCAATACTGAAGAGATCATCTTCTGGGCATCTCGGTCATTTACTGGCAGCTCGCTTTGAAGCCGTTTTGCCAGCGGGTACAAAGATTCTAAACCGAATTGAAGTATCTTTTGAAAAGCGACGAGTTTCCCTTCTTTCGAAGAAAGGGGCAGAGAATAAATTAAATTGGTCTGGATAGTACGTGAATTTGCTTTTTCTTCAGGCTCTTTCTTTGGCAATTCGGTAGCGAGCGTCTCCAAATTTTTGTCATTAACAAACCAGTGAAGAAGGACAGGAGAGCTCCGTCGGCCCCGTTGGAAAAGTTCACGAAATAGATCCTGAGCAATCTCATCCTTCCAGCTCGTTTTATCTGCTGGAATTTCCTGAATGGAAAAGTGCCCTTCTTTAAATTTCCAAACAAAACTGGGTTTTCCATTGATTTTGAACTGAATATCTCCAAATTTCATTGTGTTAATTTTTTCAATATTGAGGTCTTTAAGGTTCCAACTCAGTTGAAATCCATCTCGAGAGAGTGCCTTACAAAGCGAGTCCAATTTCTTGGAGCGATCCTCCGCTTTCCTCATGGGAGATTCTTCTTTCTCCGGGCCTTGCTCATTGTTGAACAGCAATCGATTTAGGGCTTCCATCATATTATCAATCCCACCCCCAGCACTCTTGATGCTACATTGTGGGACACTCGCCTGCGAACTTAAAGTCCCTCCGGGAGCTCTTAGGGCTACCGTATCACTCCATTCATCTCTGACAAATTGATCATGTGTCCGCTTGGGATAGGGGTGCTTTTGATAGAAAGACATTAAGCTAGGATGAATCTGAAAACCGGGCCTAGCGACTTTCAAGCGAGAGTCGACTTCCTGAATATATTGAATGTCAAATTTCCTGTCTTTTTGGTTATAAAACGCAATGTCGAAAAAAGTTCGGAGGCTTGTCTCTCCACAATTTGAAAAAGGCCCATCACCCAGGCTGGAATGCCAAGCTTGTGTGAAATAGAGAAAAGGAGGCAGAGGCGCTAATCCCAGCCTGTCCTGCTGAACGTAAAAAATTAACCTTTCCGGGTGTTCAAGAAGGTTCTTGGCAATATTTTTCGATTCCCCCGTCACGCTAGATAAATCATAATCCGCGCCAGAATATTTCTGACGGAGAAAGTTAGTTTTTCTTTCGGTCTCCTTAAAAAATGAGCCATCTCTCAACACCCTGGGCATACCACTCAAAAGCCGAACAAAATCTTCTTTCCCGTTCCCCTTCTTCCAAAAATAGGCGAGCAGAATCTGCTCCGGTAAATTTCGAGGATAAAGATAGGACCCTATGCTGGCTTCCTTGAGAGCGCTGAGTAAAAGATTGGAAAGCTCTTCAAAATCTTTCTCCTTTCCGCTACCCTTTCTAGCAGAAGCACCATGCAAATTATATTTTTTCAAATGCTCTTTCATGGCAGCAATTTCGGTCTCAATTCGACGTTTCTCTTCCGGTGTCCGCCCTCGTGCCCTTTGTTGCTTCTTTAATCTGCTCCGCATTTTCTCAAAATAGCTCAAAGGGTTAAGCCCCTCAGACAAGATGTCTTTCATATCGTTCCCCAATTGTTTTGCTTTCTCGACATCAGAAAGCTCTGAATCACGGAGCAGGGAGATTCTTTCTAAGAGCCTACCTATTGTCTGAGGCTTTAAATGTGACACAGGGTCAGAGTCGAGTTCATTGGCTTCAAAATGGACGCCATCGGGGGAGGGAAATAACCTTTGAATTAATTCGGAAGTCGCATCCTGCGGGCAGTCATTTTTTCCAGCTAAAATGTGATTAACTCGAAGGTTCTTTTCTAGACAACCGAAACCCGCTCTTTTCGGACCAAAATTTCCGTAAAATCTCATGTTTTCGAGGGTTTTATTGCTTAAAAGCGTAAATCCGTAGATGGGAGACAGATAATCATAATCAGGATTAATTAAATCGTGAACACCCTTCATGTCCTGGTAGTTAAGTTCAGCTCGACATAGCGGCTCGAACGTCAACACAAGAAGGAGACAAGTAAAAAGGTTCGTAGAAATTCCCGATCGCATCAGAAGAAACTTAATATTCTGGCTCATTTTTCGATTCTAAGCCAACTCCAGGAATTTTCATAATATTAGTAAAGGCCCGGCCCGTGTTGTTCAGCATCGAGCGGGGCTGGGGGTCATTAACTAGATGAATCGGTACATAGACGCACCTGTTGATCCAAAGTGAGTCCGATTCCGGTGGCCTTCCACATGCAAGTTATAGGTTCATCCGATTTAGCACATTCACAGAGAACCACCCTTTGATCAATTGAAAGCGACATCCCCCCCGATGAGTCATAACATTGATTGGGATAAGAGGAGGCCGCAGAATTACAAAGTTTAACTTGCTGGTCAAGGGTAAGGCCTTTTCCTAACGAGTTTTCAAAACATCGCACCGGAGCATCCGTATAAGCTCCCTGACAGAGTGCAACTTTTTGATCCGTTGAGAGACCACTGCCAGCCGCAAAATCTACGCATCGCAGTGGAGCATCAGTCATTGAGCCTTTGCAAAGAGCGACTCTTTGTTTCACGCTTAAACCATAGTACAACGTCTTTCCGAAACACTCGATACCCACACTAGACTTTACTTCCTGGATCATAAATAAACTGTGAAGGCAGAGCTCGATGCCTATAAATAGGGAAAGAATTTTTTTCATTGTGTGCACCATACAAAACGATCACTCGCCATCAGATTTTAATGCACTAAGCGGTCCACTTATTGTTTAATGCTCGAAGCCATTATTGATAGAAATTTTTCGAAATAGCTCTGCTAAAGGGCGGGGGGTGCGCACGAAAGTAGAAAAGTTAGTTTCGAATATTCCAAATGGACAATGAGTCCCGCAGCCCCATTCGTAATTGTCATAAAGAGTCCAGTAACAGTAAGCTTTCACTGGTGCCCCCTCTTCCATGGCTCGAGAGAGCTGAAAAAGATGATCAGTCAAATACTCATTCTGAGCACTTCCGTCACCCATATCAAAGGTAGATCCATTTTCGGTGATCAAGATGGGCTTACCAGGATATCTTACCGAAACATCCTTGACCATTGCGTAGAATCCCTTTGAGAAGGCTTGCCTGTCAGGCTGTGTAAACTTATCCCAGTTAATTACGTCCACTCCATTCTTAACTGAAAATTTAATGAAATCCCCGCCGTAATAATTAATCCCTACAAAGTCCTGAGTATTAGCTAAATCAGGAATCTGTTCGTCAACTTTTAATTTAAACAACAAATTCATAGCAAAGTGACCCGAGGTCATTGCATCCGGGAGAGTCCAATTAAAGGTGGAACGAGTGGCATTTGCAGCGTACCGATCCATAGGATTCCAAGAGTTCCACGGAACCATTTCCCTAAGGTGCAGGGCCATTCCCACGAACACAGTATGACCGACTTGATGCGAGAGGTCATGTAAAACATGATAAGCCTTCGCATGAACTTTCAGTATCCCTCGTAAAGGATCTATAATCCCTGAAATATCTCTCTTTTCGCCGGGAGGTAGAATTCCAGCGACATACCCACCCAAAATTAAATTCATAGGTTCGTTCACAGTTACCCAATACTCCACATTAGGAGCAATCTTTTGGTATGCGATTTCAGTGAATTTCCCGAAGGCTTCTGGAATTCCAACCCAGGCCCATCCACCTTTGTTTTTTACCCAAAGTGGCAGAGTGTAATGATTCAAGGTAATAATAGGAGTAATGCCAGCTTTTTGAATGGCATCTACCTCGTTTCGATAATGGATGATTGCGTCCTCATCTAAAACACCTTCTTCAGGTTCAATTCGGGCCCATTCGATAGAGAAGCGGTAGGTAGACGCCTTAATTTGCTGAATCAGCTCAATGTCTGTATCCACACGGTTCCAATGATCGCAGGCAGGTCCAGACTGGGCCCTACCTTCTACTTGCTCCCACTCCCACCAGTCATTCTTATCATTTCCACCTTCAATTTGATGAGCGGCACTAGCCACGCACCATTGAAAATCCTTCGGAAAAGTAACTTTAGTCCCTGCGAGTCCGGAACTCACTGTGGCTAAATAAAAACAGGCAAAGACCCATGTTGATTTAAAAAGCATTCGTAACATTTACATTCCCCTTATCCCGAGCGAGTTTATTGAGATTTAGTTAAGATTCAAGGAGTTAATGGTGAAGACTCAAACTCGTTCTTAAAGCACCGTATCAAAATCGATGAGATTGACTTCCTCAACTTGACTTTGCGCCGGTTCGGCGACTTTCGAAACC
>JBDSKY010000398.1:0-3493 GCA_039916675.1 Bdellovibrionia bacterium | reverse complement strand
TCCCCAGTCAGAGGAGAAACAATATTATGACGTCGCACAAAAGACTGGATCAGTTGACTGATCCCTTCGCTTGTCATATTAAACGCATCATATATAGAACCAGATGCCACTGCTCCGTTGTTCATTCTGACTTTGATGAAAAGCGGCTTTTCGATCTCAATAACTCGCCCCTGATCATTGACAAGAGTGGGAATGGATTTATTGACTTCAACTAATTCACAAACATACCTAGCGAATTCTGGATCCAAATACTCTTCAAGAAGGGAATCCCTAGGATTGAGGTGACGCTTCTTAATTCGCGGCATTTTGATGACATAACAAGGGTCCTGGCCATCCGGAGTGAGGTTCACGACGTCCGAAATTTTTAAGTATGTCAAATTAGCGGGATTGCGTCCCAGAGCTATGGAAAGAGCAACGGCAGCTTTCTGTTGGAGGTGGGCGAGCTTATGACCTTTGTCCTCCCGGAGGGCTTTGATTAGCAACGGCAATTCTAGGGTACTATGAAGAGGGCCCTGGTCTTTATCTTCTGCCCTAACAGCTTCTCCTTTTGGATTTCCAGGCACTACCATTCCATCCAATTCCAGTGCAAACGCAGGACAAAAGCCTAACTCAGAGTAATTTTCGGCACACCAAAGATACCATTGGACGGGCCTATAAAGGGCCCACAGGCGGTGATCGGAACGAGCATGACTAATAGAATCTTCCACTAGTCTTATCAATGCTTCTTTAAGAACCTCACCTCTCACTTGATTTGAGAGCTGATATTCGTCTTGAACCCTCAAAAACTCTCTCCAGACATCGTGGAAAGCCATTAGTCCGGCATGAGTGGATGTAAATTGAAGCCTTTCATACACATATTTTTTTGTGCACCATCGAAGCATGTCGTTCGTGATTTTGGAAAACACAATGGAGGCATCTGCTACGATAGGGTAATGTAAATTCCAAGTATCGGTGGTCGTATCGACCGCGACACCCTCTCGAGTAATTACTTGAGAAGGCAATTGCGCCCATTCATTTTTTTCAACTAGTTCATTCAAAACTTCTACATTCATTGTGCTGCTCTAATTAAGTAAATGTTTTTGAAAATTCTTAAGCGCCCGAGTTGCCTGTTCCTCAACTTCTTGTGAAATATAGACCGACTGCGACTCTAAACTACTGTCACCTCGCAAAATAGCCAGGGCCTGCCTTCTGCGATCTTCATCCATCCCCGCTTTCCGCAGAGTCTGCTCCATCCTGCTTGAAAAAGTATGTCGCAACGCCTTTGGAGAAAGATGGTTGGGTAATTTTTCCGAAAAGCCCTTTCGCAATCCATCGTAAAGTTGATTAAGCGCCGACTGGGATAGAGGAGATCCTTCGTCACTCAGAATTAAATACTCGGAGGCCTTAGCTGCAGTTGCTTCAAGCTTATCTCTCCAGGTCATAATATATTCATTCAAACGCCGAGCGAATGCTGGATCATCAATAGGTAAAACTCGGCCATTCCGTTTAATTCTCGGTCGGGGACGCCGCGTATCTTCAGAATCAGGAGAACGTCGTCTCACATGAATCCCGGAAATAGCACCTAACTCAATATCTTCCACTCTTAGACTGAGCAGTTCACCGGGACGAAGGCCATAATAAAGCATGATAAGGGTAGAAATATAGTTTCTAAATCTGACGGCTCGATTTCGTCCAACAGCGCTGGGGTTGTCTGGATCGAGGCACTCAAGCAACACCTGAATCTCTTTTTCACGAAGTCCTTTGCTGACTCCCTGAACGGTCGGGGGTGTACTCATGAAAGAGGTATCCAGCCATTTTAAACTTCTTGCCTGCTGGTCTCTGAGTCGGTCATAGCGTATGTCATTTAAGGGAAGCGTGCTCAAGTGAATATCGAAACACCAGCTCAGAAATTGTCTGACAGTCGTCAATCGTTGATTGAAAGTATGAGGAGAAACCGCAAGTCGAGCTACTTTCCGTTTTGTGCACTGCTCACGTCTGAGCGACTCAATAAGACTCCCTTTGAATTCAGCTTCTGAGAAAGCCTGACCGCCTTCAATGCGCTCCCACAGATTAATCGACTTCTTGTCTAACCATCCGTAGAAAACAGCAAGTTCTCGGAGATTTCTCACCAGGGTAGATGTACTTAAAGCCCGTCTTCCCAATATAAATTCATTTGGGGTGGGTATGGGTAGCCCTGTTTCGTCTAGGAGAATTGGGATTTGATCGCCGGTAGGATGAGTTAGTGTTTCAACGCGCATAATCTTCAGCTTTCTTTACAAAGCTAACTAGCTAAAGATTCTTTTCTATACAATAAAATTCTTATGAATTTTTTATCTTACTCTTTTCTCTAACCACCCTAAAAAAGCAAAAAGGGCCTTTCCAACTTTACAGTTTAAAAAGACCCTTTTATAAATTTTTTCTTTATGATTTTAATAAGTTAAAGAAATTTCTCTATTCTTTTCTTTACACTTCAATTCTTATGAAATTTAAAACGGAATATCATCCTCAGTAAAAGATGGCTCCATATTTCCAGAAGAGTGAGGCTGAGCATAACTCTGCTGAGATGGTGCTCCACCTGCTGAGGCATTGGAAGAACCGCCATTGTAGCCGCCACCCATAGGAGGACCGCCATTCATTCCATTATCATCCATATTTTGGGGAATATTGCCTTGAGGGTAGCGATCTCCACCTGCATTCGGACCACCTGCACTCGCGCCTTGATTGCCACCTAAAAATTGGACAGTCTGTGCGACCACTTCTGTAGTGTACTTAGTCTGATTATCTTTATCCTGCCATTGTCGCGTTTGAAGACGTCCTTCTACGTATACTTGGCGTCCCTTCGCTAAAAACTGACTGCAATTCTCAGCAGTCTTTCCCCAAACAACAATTTTGTGCCATTCAGTTCGTTCTTGCTTCTGACCGGATTTATCCATCCAGTTTTCATTGGTTGCTATACTAAAATTTCCGACAGCAGCGCCTGAAGGCGTATAACGCACTTCTGGGGTCTGTCCTAACCGTCCTACTAAAATTACTTTATTTACAGACATGAGAGAAGGATTAGCGTTCTTGAACGACACCTGTCAAGGTGATTTCTCGGCTCCCGGAGCATTGGAAGGTGCTTGCTCACGATTAGTTTCACGAAGGACTTGATGCTGGACTAGAGGTGCTCCCTTCTCAGGATAGGGGACGCCTTTATCAGCAAATTTCTTTCTCCAATGAGCATCCACTTCCTTACCAGCTAGCTTTACATCGCGCATGAACAAGTAAGGATCAAAGCCACATTGGGGGCAAGCCAGCGCTACCCGAGTCCTCCAACGGTAGACACTTTCAAAAATCGTCCAAAAAGGCACAATTGCAATCATTCCTTTCCATCCGAAATACTGCCAGGTCACTACAGTGAAAAATAAAGCAGTGATAACTACCTGAGATATTTGCTTAAACCCGCCTGGGCGGGGTCGGAACGGAACTCGGCGAGCCCCTTTACAAAGGGGACAAAGAAAGCACCATAAGTTCG
>JBDSKY010000397.1:0-8697 GCA_039916675.1 Bdellovibrionia bacterium | reverse complement strand
CTTTGTTTTTACTACGATTGGCTTAACCTTTTTTGCAATACCTGACATGGCCGCATTTACATGGCCTGCAATGACACCGATGCTTTGGGGCTCATTCATTTACGGAATCTTTGGATCGTCGCTATTGGGTTATTTCCTCATCGTTTGGGTAGTCGCTCATGCGCCAGCTTCTAAAGTTGCTTTATGTGACTATCTTCAACCTATACTGGTGACCATCCTTGCTGCGGTGTTTTTGTTGGAAAAAACAACTCTTCGAACTTTGGGTGGAACTGGGTTGATATTTCTTGGGGTGTTGCTGACCCTAGAGAGACTTCCAAAAAACTTCCGACTAAGTCGCCGCATGTCTTAAAAAGGGAGCTTTTGTTCTGTTTTTTTATTTTTATTAATCTAAAACAGGCCGGCCGTCCGTCCGTTCTTACTTTTAAAAATTATCATTGTAATATCAATATATTTTGACAGAATTAGTATGTTGCCCGGATACTCTAGAAACATTAAATCGCAACAAGTTTAAAGGGTTGAACATGGGAAAAAAAGTGAAGATCCTGTCGATAGGTTTTTTTTCTTACCTGTTTTTAATTTCGGTAACAAATGCTGCCGAAGCAAGTGGGCCGGGCGAAGTGTTGAGTATCCAGCCCTCATCAGAGATTGCCCTGAACCTTGCCCAAATCCAGTTTGGTCCCATTATGGCATTACAGGGTGGAGGTTCTAGCTACAGTCTAATGGTTCGGTATTTGCCGGAATATTCATGTGATAGATTTGCCTTGGGTCTTGAGCTTGCCTTCAGTTCTTTCCAAAATGCCGGAAGCGCTACCTTTGCTGTAACTGAGTTGGGTATCCATGGCAGCTACTCGATTGACCCTAGTTGGAGCGTCAGGTTGCTTTTGGGAGCTCAGTCGTGGACCGGAAGTAATGGGGTAGCTTTCTTCGTGGGACCTGAGGCGCAATACCATTTTCAATTCAAAGAACTTAAATGGATTGAGGGGCTTTATCTTTCGTACACTCCTGTTTTTCAAACCACCCTCGCACATCTTCTTAGTGCCGGAGTAAATCTTAGATTCTAAAAGGGAGGTCTTATGAAAAGACACAAATTATTTATATTGGGAATCATAGTTTTAGGGCTACAGGCTGGGTGTTTGGGGACCGGTTTAAATCCTCAGAGCATTCAAAATACCCCTGTTTTGAATCCAGTAGTATCAGGAGGAGGTTCGACACCGGTGGTGATCCCCACGGCTAGTTTTCAGTGGATTGGCGCTTTAACTTCTTCGACGGTAACATCCGGCTGGTCGAGTTCGAGTGGCGCATCAGTTATTGCCTCGGTAGACGGTGGTTTTCAAAATGTAAATGGTTTTGCTGTCGATTCAGTTAACGGTTTTTTTTATGTAGTTGATTATTACAATCATCAGATTTCGAAATTTGCCAGCGTAACAGGGGCATTTGTGGGAGCTATAGGTAAGACTAACTCTAGTACCGGAACTTGCCCGGCCAGTGGTGCTACCTCGGGTTGGTGTACGGGTGGACATTTTACCTTTGGAACTGGGGATGGAGAGTTTCAGAATCCGACTGATATCGCGTTAGATATCGCTAATGACGTATTTTATGTATCGGATTTCCTGAACTACAGGGTTTCTAAGTATGTACTTTCCACAGGGGCATATATGGGATCGATCGGTGAGGTTGCATCAAAGCCTGGGGCGGGAACTTGTCCATCCAGTGGGGTGGCAACTTCTTGGTGCACCGGCGGCATTTTTGCTCAAAACGCAGGAGATGGATCCTTTAATTTAGTTTCATCACTCGGTGTAGATACGGTAGGTGGAAGCCTATTTATTGCAGATCAAGCTGCACGTAAGCTCATACAAGTGACGGCTTCAACCGGTGCGTTTGTAGGTTCCGTCGGTAAAGTCAGCTCTTCAACCGGGAATTGTAGTGTTGGAGTTGCAACTAGCTGGTGCACAGGAGGAACTTTTACAGCGACGGGAGCTGCCTCAATCGATGGGAGTTATAGTACTCCTGCTGCGCTAAGTGTTGATTCGACGAATGGTTTTATTTATGTTTTAGATCCGGGTTCTCATAAAGCTAACAAGATCCTAATTTCGACGGGAGCTTTTGTCGGAGCCATTGGCTATGTGGGTTCTTCGACTGGAGGGCCTGGAGCTTGTGTCGCTGGCGGAGGAGCTACAGGCTGGTGTACGGGAGGAACTTTCGCATCCGCACCTATCCCAGGTGCAGGGGATGGACATTTCTATGATGCTTATTACGGAATAAGTGCCGATGCAGACAGCGGATTCTTATACATCGGAGATCAGGGAGCGAACCGAATCATGAAGTTTGATCTTCTAACGGGTGCTTTCATTGGAGCCAAAGGAAAACTTATCGCAAGTAATGGAACTTGCCCAACGAGTGGATTCGCGCCTGATTGGTGCACGGGAGGCACTTTTAGCTCTGGAACGGGGAGGGGACAGTATAAAGCTCCTGGGAGCGTATATGCCGCGGCAGATGGATATCTTTACGTTAATGACACTTCCAATTATCGAATCGTGCGGGTTGCCAAATAATCTTTCTTGGATATTTTGGGCTTCAGTTTAATCCAAATCAGATGGAGGAGCAGTTGCCTTGAGACGCCGCCGCGCCGTAGTTTTTGCTTTTGGATCTGCTTTATCCAAAACATCCAAAATCTGCTTATCGCCTCGTAAAAGTGCATGTTCATAAGGTGTAATTCCATCCTTATTGGCTAAAAAGGCCGCTCCTCCTTTGATCAGTGCTTTGATGGTTTCAAGATGGCCAAAGTAAGCTGCGCGATTAAGAGGGGTCCAGCCTTGTATATCCGGCAGATTGATATCTGCTCCCGATCGTAAAAGAACCTCAACTGTTTCGCGATTATCCAAGGTTGTAGCAACTGCCAAGGGAGTTAACCCGGCTTTGCTTCGCGCATTGATGTTGCCTTTAAAAGAATGAAGCAATTTTACGACTTCAGGATGGTTTTTATGAGCGGCCCAATGAAAGGCAGTATATTTTACTTCATTTGTTGAGTCCACGGCAGCGCCTTGGGTCAAAAGAAATTGAGCGACGTTAGGATGCCCATGCATTGCGGCCTGATGCAAGGCGTCGTCTTCTTCAAATTTGCTTTTTGCGTCTAATTGGGCTCCCTTGAGAAGCAGCGATTCTACGAGCTTTAGATCGCCGTGTGACGCGGCTCCCATCAAAGGAGTGTGCCCCTCGACGGTGGCCTTATTTACATCAGCTCCTCGCTCAATCAGAAGATGTGCGATTTCAGAATGTCCTTCTGCTGAGGCGTTGAATAGAGGCGTGGCGCCATCCCGATCGGCCGCTTCCTTTGCTGCACCAGCATCCAGTAGGAGCTTCACGATAATGGGAATACCTTTTAATGAAGCTTCATTGAGAGGAGTACGTTTTTCATAATCAGGGAGATTTCTATCGACGTTCGCATTCAGAAGGACCTTAACTGCATTCGTATTTCCGGCACTAACAGCAAGATTCAATGCAGATCGACCTTCATTATTTCTTTTTTCAAGATTCACACCGCTTGCAATCCATTTTTTTATAGTTCCAAGGTCACTGCGGATAATTGCCTCAGGTTCCGGCGAAAAATTTGCGTGCATTTGATGCTCATTACCGGCCGGAGTGCGAACCTTCAGTCCGTATCGCCCGAGTACTTTTCGTTTTCTATCCATAAATTCAGCAAACTCTTTATCATTCAAATCGCTTAGGGTTTCTTTAAAAACAGAGTCTGGAATCCCACTTAACTTTTTTACTAAATCCACTGGGGGATTCTCAGGTAAAAGCGCTAATCGCGCCTTATCGGCTTGGTATATTGGTTTACTCGCTATGAGTTTGCAATACGATGAATCAAAAGCGAACCCATTATCAATGGCGATCTCTTTAGAACCGCGAACAAGAAAATTAGCAAAGTGTCGATCGCAGTTTCCAATGAGGAAGTCCAGGAACAGCAGCTTATCTGATCTAGTTCTGATCCCCGCTGCATACGCTTGTTGACCCTCGCGATGAAGTTGTAGTGATCCGGTAATTCTTTCTCCGTTGTAAACAATTTCGCGTTTTACGGTGGGAGGAATCAAGTCAAATCCGAGAAGTTCGTCCAACTTATAAGCGGCAATTTCATGAAGATGATCATTGTCACGAATCTCCGCATAAGTAGGTTTAAAGTAGCCCATGGTGCCGCCTTCAAACTTGATTCGATAAGTTTCTGTAAGTCCTTTGTCATCCGATGAGAGGGCACTCATCTGAATAGGCTTTCCATGGATAAGTACATCTATGGGTTTAACGGAAGTAGCTGCAGCTGGAGGCCGGTTTCCGTCATGAATCGATACAATTGTCTCGAGCCTATGGGTAAGAGCAGAAACGGCATGAACCTGTTGTTCTGTTGTACTAGCTGATAGACAGATCCCACTTTCGGAGGTGCGTGGGGAATTGAGCTTTTTCCCAATCGGAGGATTTTGGATGGACCAGCTTGAGGATGAGAATAGAACTATCCCCAATAACAGGAAGGGTTTTGGTATTTGAATTTTGAGTTTGAAAATAAGTGAATCCCTTAAAAATTATTTGCAATACATTGCATTAAATTAACGCAACAAGACAAATTTAATTTAAATCTTATTTTTAATCTATTCTAAGTAGTCTCCCAGCTTAAATAAACACTAATCTCGCAAATTTTTTAGCGGGACAACTGAGTCGCTGTTTTTTGGGAAAAAGTTGCTTTGGTGCTGAGCTCCAAGTTGCTAATGGCCTTTTCAAGAATTGTAAAGATGACCGCGCGCTGGCTTGAGTCGCTCAGATCCAACAAGGTTACGGCCGTGATTCCCACTTGCCTTAGAGCTTCGTTATAGGCTTGCATTGCTGCACTCGACGGAGCAATGACTGTAGAAGTTGCTAAGATGGTCGCAGGTGGGGAGTAGATTCCAGCACTACCTAGACTTCCGAAGGTGCCAAATATGTTAGAGAATACTGTGCCGAGGGTCGCGGTGTTGAACACTGTGTGGGTCTCTTGTTTCGGTAAAAGTGTGGATTTGTTGTAGAGCTGATCCAGATAAAATCGAACCTGATAAGGATACTGGGTATAACTGGTATTGGATTCGAATCCATTATTATACCCACTAATAGCATTTGCATAAGGATTCGCTGAAGTACCCGCAGACTGCGTGACAAATGAGTTCACATTGTTAGCACACAACTCCGTTGATGCGGCCATGAGTCGACCATAGAATCCTTGATTGTAGGCATAATTGACAAGGATATCGAAAGGTGCGTTTGGAATCGCTTTAAGATTATTTAAGCAGGTCGCGAAATGTTTTGCGAATACGGGGGGCGTCCAGGCTGTTTGTCCAAGTGCAATCAGCGCAGATACATCATTTAGATGAAAAAATGCAGTTAGCGCCGGGCCAAAATATAGATCATTAAACGCGTCGGGAGTTTTTCCACCGAAAGGCTGGCCCAGTTGAGTAAACGTAAGCGAGATATTTTGCTGAATTGCAACGTAATTTAAAAGAGAAAATCCAGGATTATTATTGGTAGAGGGAAGCCCATAGATCAGGTCGTAGGCAAAGGCATTAATTTGGTATGGCCCACCCTGGCCGGGGGCCATCACAGCGGCTTGGTCTGGGCAGGGGGCGAGGGTTTTGCTGGAAGATGGACAACTTGGACTATTGTACTCAGCAGTATTGATGTTTTCTTGAAGTAGCTGAGCAAACATCGTTCCATAGAGGTAGTCTTTATTAAATTGCAGGCCTGGGTAGGTTTGCTGGAGTGCATGGCCTAGAATTACGCCCGAGATGTAATTAGAGATGATGAGATCTGTATACCTTTCGCCCAGCAAGTCTAAAGATTCCAATCCTAAAGTTGAAGTTAGGGGAGTAGAAGCTGATAGAGCGGGGAAAACGTGAAAATAGATTTTCCCACTTGATGTTTTATTTGGGGAAGGCGTTGGAAGGGGTAGGGGACTTGGTACTGGCGTTGGTGAAGGTTTTGGAGTTGGCGAAGGTAGTGGAGTTGGGGACGGTTTTGGAGTTGGCGAAGGTAGTGGAGTTGGGGACGGTTTTGGGGTTGGTGAAGGTGCTGGAGACGGTTTTGGGGTTGGTGAAGGTGCTGGCGAAGGTTTTGGGGTTGGTGAAGGTGCTGGCGAAGGTGTTGGAGAGGGGGTTGTTCCCGAATAAGTAAAGTCTACAGTGTTACTTTTCTTTCGACCAGTTTTAACAAAAACTTGTACCGTACCGGTTCCTTGCGGAACTATTGCGACAATAGAGTTTGACGCCCATTTGGATGATTGAGCAATTATTCCCCCGAAACGAATACTGCCCTTCTTGCCAAAGTTCTTTCCCTGGATCTGGACGTCAGATCCTACCACTGCAGTAGCCGGGGTAATAGTAGTAATCACTGGGGCTGCTGCCAAAAAATTTATTTCAACGTGACTGTTTACTTCCTCTTTGTTCATGGCTGCAAGCGCTGCGAATGATAGGAGAATCGAAGCTGTTTGGAAAAACGCAGATCTTTTGACAAATTGGCTCGTCATGCTTGCTCCCTTGATAAACTAATTTTAATGCTACCAATATAGTATTATAAGAATAATATACAAAATAGATTTTTATAAATTAAATTATATAGAAATATTAGGTTGAATTTTTTTTAGTGGCAAGACTAATCGAATAATGTCGACCCATGTCTCATTTGCGTCCATTATATACTTATATGATAAAATTTGCGCAGCTCGCCAAATCGGCTACTGGAATTCAGGGTTTGGATGAAATTACAGGCGGAGGGATACCGAAAGGCCGTCCAACTTTGATTTGTGGTGATCCTGGTTGCGGTAAAACCTTGTTTGGAATGGAGTTTTTAGTGAATGGCATCACTAAGTACAACGAGCCGGGTGTGTTCGTGTCGTTCGAAGAACTGCCCAAAGAGCTGATAGCAAATACCGCTTCGCTTCGCTTTGACTTAAAGAAGTACTGTGCCAAGAAGAAACTTGTCCTTGAATACGTGGATCTTAGCCCCGGTGACATCGAGGAAAGCGGGGAATATGATTTAGGAGGCCTATTCATTAGAATAGAGAATGCCATCGATTCAATTGGCGCAAAGCGTGTTGTTATTGACACTATCGAGGCACTCTTTTCGAGCTTACACAACGTGACAATTCTACGAGCAGAAGTTAAACGGCTTTTTCGATTCTTAAAGGACAAGGGCGTCACTACAATAATAACTGGCGAGCGCGGAGTGAAGATGCTTACCCGGCAAGGTCTAGAAGAGTATATTTCAGACTGCGTGATTTTATTGGATCATCGAGTGACAGAACAGGTTTCAACTCGTCGTTTGCGGGTGGTTAAATATCGAGGCACTTTACACGGTACCAACGAGTATCCCTTTCTAATTGATGCAGATGGCATTTCGGTCCTGCCTACCACTTCGATAACCCTCGATCACAAAGTAAGTACTGAAAGAGTTTCAAGTGGTGTTCCGCAACTCGACGAAATGATGGAAGGCAAGGGATTTTATCGGGGAAGCAGCATCTTGATGACCGGCCCGGCCGGGACAGGAAAAACAAGTATGGCAGCCCATTTTGCTAGGGCCGCAGGTTTGCGTAATGAAAAAACTATTTACTTTGGCTTCGAAGAATCGAGAAGCCAGCTTTTTAGAAATATGAAATCGGTCGGGGTTGATCTGGCTCGGTTTGAAAAGAAGGAACTTTTAAGAGTTATCGCTACTAGGCCTTCTTATTTTGGCTTAGAAATGCATTTGCTTTCTATCCAAAAAGCCATCGTGGAATTTGATCCCGATAATGTCATTATTGATCCGATCACAACTTTCGTTGCAGCGAACGATCAGACCCAAGTGCGATCTATGCTGATGCGATTGATTGATATGCTTAAGGCGAGGAATATCACGGGTTATTTTACAAGCCTCACGCCAACCGATTCGAAGATCAGCTCCGAAGAAGCGAAGTCTGACATCTCTTCGTTAATTGACACGTGGATCTTGTTGCGGGACCTCGAGTACAATGGCGAACGCGATCGCGGCCTTTATATTATCAAATCTCGAGGCATGGGGCATTCAAATCAAATTCGGGAATTTGAAATAACACAAAAAGGGTTTAATTTTTTCAATCCTTACCTCGGGGTAGACGGAATGCTCACCGGCTCAGCACGCTTGGCTCAAGCTGCAGGTGAGAAGGCGGCAACAATGCTTCGTAAGCAAACCATTAATCATCAGAATTCCGCAATCTTACGTAAGCGTAAAGCGCTTAAACTGGAGATCGCCGCCATGCAGGCCGAACTACAGGCCGAAGAAGCGGAGGCGCAACAAAAGATTTTAGAGGGCATGCAGCGTGAACAGAGATTCATCGATGATAAGGTGGCGATGGCGCTTAGTCGAAGGGCGAAAGTGGTCAAGTGAAGAAGGCATCTCAGAGAAAGGGAATCTCCTCACGTTCCAAGGCAGAGTATTGGGAATTAAAGCTTTACGTGGCAGGGGGTAACATAAAGTCAATCACTGCATTTTCTAATCTGAAACTGATCTGCGAAGAACACCTACCTGGGAGATATCACATTGACGTAATTGATTTGCTGAAGCATCCAGAAATTGCCAGTGGGGATCATATTTTCGCGATACCGACTTTGGTGCGGAAACTACCAACCCCAATCAGAAAAATAATAGGAAACCTTTCGAATACGAGCCAGG